>JAFQUW010000103.1 GCA_017408325.1 Clostridia bacterium
GACGGCGTCCCCTGTGAGGTGGATCTCATCCGTCGCTTCGCTTCCGAGACCTCTCTTCGGGTGCAGGTCGGCGGAGGCATCCGCACGACGGAGGTCATCCGCACCTACCTTGACGCAGGTGCGTTTCGCGTCGTGCTCGGCACGGCGGCGGTCACCGACGAGGCTTTTTTGAAGGAAGCACTGTCCGCTTACGGCGAACGGATTGCCGTGGGACTTGACATCAAGGACGGACTCGTGGCGATCCGCGGCTGGCGCGAGACCGCGCCCGTCACCGCAGACGAATTTTTACACAAACTCGTCTCCCTTAGTGCAAAGTGTGTGATCTGTACCGATATCTCGCGCGACGGTGCGATGCAGGGAACCAACCGTGACCTGTACCGTCGTCTGCAGAACGACTATCCCTCCATTGACTTCATCGCCTCGGGCGGCGTTTCGAGCGTGGAAGATCTTGCTGCACTTCGTGCCGCCGATCTTTACGGCGCGATTTTGGGCAAGGCGTATTACACGGGTGCCGTCACGCTCTCTGACGCTTTGGAGGTGTGCCGATGATCACCAAACGCATCATTCCGTGCCTCGACGTCAAAAACGGCCGCGTGGTCAAAGGGGTCAACTTTGAAAACCTCGGCGACGTGGCAAGTCCGGTGGATCTGGCGAAGTTTTATTCGGATGCGGGCGCGGACGAACTCGTCTTTTACGACATCACCGCCTCGGCGGAGGGACGAGGGATCTTTACCGACATCTTAAAGGAGGCGGCAAAGAGCGTCTTCATCCCCCTGACCGTCGGCGGAGGGATCAATACCATCGACGATTTCGAACGCGTGCTCTCCTGCGGCGCGGACAAGGTCAGCATCAACTCTGGCGCCATCCGCGATCCGCATCTTTCCTACGACGCCGCACGTCGCTACGGAAGTCAGTGTGTGGTGCTCTCCGCGGACGTCAAACGCGTCGACGGCGAGTTTCGCATCTTCGCGCGCGGCGGTCGGGACGACACGGGCATCGAGGCACTCTCCTGGATCAAAAGTCAGGTGGAAAACGGCGCGGGCGAGGTCGTGGTCAATTCGATCGACACCGACGGCGTGCGCGGCGGCTTTGACCTGGAACTTCTGTCTTTGGTGACGGATCTGGTCGACGTCCCCGTGATCGCCTCGGGCGGCGCGGGAAGTGCCGAGGATTTTGTTGCGCTATTTGAAACCGTCCCGAAAACGAGCGCGGGACTTGCCGCTTCGATCTTCCATTTCGGACAGGTCAAGATTCGGGATCTGAAACAAACGCTCCAAAAAGCAAATATACCGGTGAGGATTGTATGATGAACAAAAACGAACTGAAATTTGACGAAAAGGGACTCATCCCTGCCATCGTGACGGATGCAGACACGGGGGAGGTCTTGACGCTTGCCTACATGAACCGTGAGAGCCTTGAGATCACGCTGGAAAAGAAACTGACCTGCTTCTACAGCCGAAGCCGCGACTGCCTGTGGCTCAAGGGCGAGACGAGCGGAAATTATCAGCACGTCGTCAGCATCACCGCCGATTGTGACGCGGACGCGCTCGTCGTGCGCGTGAAGCCCGACGGACCTGCCTGTCATACGGGCACGCGCTCCTGCTTTACCAAAGAGGTTTTCTCCGCCGAAGATGAGGAGGCGGAGTCCTTCTCGCTCGATGCTCTCTACGCGCTTCTCGTCGGACGAAAGGCCGAGAAAAAAGAGGGCTCTTATACCACCTATCTCTTTGAAAAAGGGCTTGACAAGATCTTGAAAAAGGTCGGGGAAGAGTGCACGGAAGTCATCATCGGCGCAAAGAACGACGATCGCGCCGAGACCGTCTACGAGATCGCGGATCTCTTGTACCACGTGATGGTGCTGATGGTCGAGATGGGCATCACCAACGCCGATATCCTGAAGGAATTGGCTTCGCGCCACGTCATCGACCATAAGGTCAAGCAGGAAAAAATGACGAAATAACGCATCCCGCGGCGGAGACTGTGTAAGAGTCTCCGCCGTTTTTTTCGTCCTCGGTTTATTGGCACAAAAAAAGTTTGTGAAAAGATGCGTTTTTGTCGTCTTTTCCACTTCCATTTTTCCTTGGTTTGTGGTATGATAAAGTTGCGATAACGTTTGATGCGTTTATTTCGAGTTTGAAACAAAAAGGAGATTGCCGATGAAAGCACGTTTTGCGGGCGTTTTGCTCTGTGTAGGAGCCTTTGTTCTGTCGATGCTGATGCTCTTGCAACTCATCGAAAACCCGATGAAGCACACCCCCGACGTGACCCCGACGCCCCCTCCCGTCACCACCCCCGACGAGGGACAGGATCCCTCCACCGACACAGGCGACGTCTCGACCGACGTCACCAGCATTGAGGGCGTAATGACCGTGGCAAAAGAGACGCAGTCTTTTTTTGATACTTTTTCCACCGACGTTTCCGCCTCCTCGGATGCACTCCCCGGGATGCTGACGAAGTGGCACAACGCCGCACTCTACCTTTCCGAGCGTGCCGCCGACAAGGACGGCGCGGCGCTTTACACCGCCTTGGAAGAAGCGTTTGAGAATTATTATTCCGACGGTCTGCCCAAGGACGCCGCTGCGTTCTCGAAGCAGAGCCGCGCGGTGCTCACCTCGCTTGCAGAGGCTCTCATCGACGAGGAGGGTGAGCCCTCCGGCCGTTATCCGACGCTGGACCTCAAGGAGAACGGAAACGTGGCAATGACACTTCTTCGTCTCTGGTGCGCGGGCCGGCAGGAAACGGGAAAACTGACCGTCACTTACGGCGGTGAGGTCGCGATGGGAGACTACATCGGTGCCTCTTCTTATCAGGACGTCTACGCGGCAGAGGATGCAAAGAGCCCCTTGAAGGGACTCGTCCCCGTCTTTGCGACCGACAATTTGTCGATGATCTCGCTTGCGTCCCCCCTGACCTCTTACACGGTGCCCGAAGTGCCCGCGACCGAGGCCTTCCGCGGTTCCTCTGCGGAAGCCTACGCGAAGCATTTGAAGAATGCGGGCGTGGATCTCGTCCTGCTCTCCACCTGCCACATCAAGGATTTCGGTGACACCGGTTACGCCGACACCAAGGCCGCTTTGGAGAAAGCGGGACTTGTCGTGGCGGAGAATGAGACGATCGCGTATTTCAACACCGACGCCGGAAAGGTTGCCGTCGTCTCGTATGATATGACCTCTCGCGGCGACGTGCGTTTCTCCGAGGTGCCCAAGGCACAGATGAAGGAGGCGCGTGACGCGGGCGCAGTGCTCGTGGTTGCCTACTTCCACACCGCCGAGGCGGCGGAAGTCAGCGCGAACTTAGCCAATACGATGCGCGATGCCGCGGCCAACGGCGCGGATCTGGTGCTTGCTTCACACGACGAAAACGTGCAGGGCATCCTTCTCGGCGGCGAAGAGCAGACCTCGCTTGTTCTCTCGCCCGGACTTTTGTCTTACGCGGCGAAGACGGAGGCTGCGCGCGACGCCTTCCTGTTCCAGCAGAGTTTCACCGTCGGACAGGGCAAAGAGGCTGAGGCCGATCTGCGTCTCGTCTATGCTCTGGACAACAGATCCGTCGGAAAGAAACCGACTTACGCTCCGAAGATCCGCCTCTCCGAACAGGGGATTTCGGCGGTACAAAGCAAACTCTCTGCCGCTCTGCCGAATTTCCGCGGTCGAGTGACC
>JAFQUW010000104.1 GCA_017408325.1 Clostridia bacterium
AGACCGGTTTTCGGGTGCCGAGAGAGAATCTGGTCGTGCACCTTTACCAAAAACGCGACGGCGCGATGACTTTCGTGCTTCGCCGCCGCGCGGAAGAATTCGTCGTCACGTACCGTTTTTCGGATCTTGACGATCTGCTTTGCGCCAAAAGGGACGAAAAACTCTCCCACGCCCGCCGTCTGTTTCGGCTCGGCGAGTCGTTTCTCGTCGAGTGCGAAGGGGAATGTGCACAGTTGACTGAATACGCGACTTGTCTGTTGCCGCATGCGGCCCGTATGCTGACGGAAGAAGCAGCACCCTGTGACATAAAACGTTTTTTACATAAGGAGAAAAAGGATGCAAACGATTCGAACGGAATGTCTTTCCTGCCAAAAGTGCCCCCTGCATGAAACGCGCACGAACGTCGTCTTCGGACGCGGAAACGAGAAGGCAAGCCTCCTGTTTGTCGGTGAGGCACCGGGTGCCAACGAGGATGCCACGGGCGAGCCCTTCGTCGGCGCGGCGGGGAAACTTCTGGATCAGTATCTGGAGGCAGTCGGCCTCTCGCGCGAGGATTATTATATCGCCAATATTTTGAAGTGCCGTCCGCCGCAAAACCGCGACCCGAACCCCGAGGAGATCGCAGTTTGTACGCCGTTTCTGGATCGTCAGATCGAGGCGATCGCCCCGAAACTCATCGTCTGCCTCGGACGCATTGCCGCGATGCGCCTGATCCGCGAGGATTTTCGCATCACGCGTGAACACGGGCAGGTGTTTGAAAAAGACGGCAGACGCATTCTCGCCGTTTACCATCCCGCGGCGCTGCTGCGCGATCCGCACAAAAAAGAAGATATGTTCCTCGATTTTTTGAAGATCAAGAAATTATTGGAAGAATAGAAAAAAGAGGAATCCTTTTCAAAAAACAGAATTCTCCCCACAAACTTTTTCGTTTGTGGGGTTCTTTTTTGGAGAAAATAAGATTCGGACATGTTGAAAAACAGTATGAAAAAAATACTTTTATCGGTTTTTGTCGCGCTGTTTTCGGTTTTCGGTGTTGCGGCGGGTGAGGAGTATCACTGGTTTTATATGCCGAAAGCCGACGCGCGTCCGATCATGCCGCCGGAAGGTGTGACGGATCCGGGTGCGAGTGCCCTGATGATCGGCCCGGACGAAAAGCGCGTCTATCTCACTTTTGACGCGGGATACGTCAACGAAAACGTGCGCACGATCACGCAAGTCTTAAAAGAGGAAGAAGTTCCGGCCGCCTTTTTCATCTTAAAGCAGGTGGTCAACGAAAACGCCGACCTCATTGAAGAATGGGATGCGGCGGGCTTTTTGGTCTGCAACCATACGCTCACACACGTCAACTGTGCCAGAGTCAGCGAAACGAGGCTGAAAGAGGAACTTCTGGGAATGGAAGAACTCTATCGCGAAAAAACGGGAAAAGAAATGGCAAAATTTTTCCGTCCGCCCGAGGGCTCGTATAACGCTTCGGTGATCGAAACCGCCGCTTCGCTCGGTTATAAGACGGTCTTTTGGTCGGCGGCGTACGCGGACTGGGACAACAACGCACAGATGGCCCCCTCCGAGGCCCTGAAACTTCTTTTGCGTCGCACACACAACGGCGCTCTGGTGCTTCTGCACCCGACGAGCAACACCAACGCCGCGATCCTGCGGGACTATATCCGCAC
>JAFQUW010000011.1 GCA_017408325.1 Clostridia bacterium
GGCTCAAAGCTCACACAGACGGCAAACGAACGCTCTGTGTCGTAGATCACGTAGGCCTCCGTGCGGGCAAAGCGGTGGCTGTACGAATCGACCGCCTCGCGCTTCACCCGATAGACGGAATATCCCTGTACTGTCGTACCGACGTTTCTCGAAAACCAGTGTCCCGGATACGGTGCCGCCGGACTCAAAAAGATGTTTTTCGCATCCTCAAACGGGCGCACCTCGCTGTAGTATTCGCTGTCCTTTGAAACCGGAACGCGTGCGCTCAGGGACATTTGCAACCCCTCCATACACGCACTCTCCGCCTTTGACACCTCCGAGAGACCGATCGAAACATCGGCCGCTGCGAGCTCTTCGTCCCGCACGCCCCGAGAGACGTATTCCACCGTCTGCCGCGGCAGCTTCAAGCGCAGAAGGCGCTCCGAAAGCTCCGCGCCGCTGAAAGAGTTTCGATTGTGCTCAAAGGGCTGCAGAAGAACGTCGAGTTCGACCTCTTCGGTCGCCCCCTCATGCGCCTTGACCGTCTCCTCACAATCCAGTTCGACCAGCTCATCCATAAGGGAACGAACGAATCCCTTGTAGATCCTTTCGTCCTCCGACGCATTTTTGCCAAGATAAAACCCGGTCGTATAGGGGTCAAACGAGACGGAAAGCGCGTAATTCATATACGGCGAATACAAAACGAACGTTTGCATATCCGCACAGCGCAGACGATCCGCCTCGTTTGCCGTTCGGTCAGCGGCGATGGGACAAGTGTAAATTCTGACCGCGCCGAAAGCCTCGACGGACGCCTTTACCGCAACCTCAAACGGAATTTCAAGCTCCTCGTGGTGTTTTTTTACAACGGCATCGGGAGAAGAAAAAACGCTTTCTCTCTGATCGGACGGATGAAACCAGAGGCAGATGCGATCCAGCGAAAGTCCTTGAAACAGCCCAGGGGAATCCGTCTTCTCACTTTCCCGATTCCGTGCTGCCGCGTTCACTGCACAGTCGGCGATGTGCGCGGAGAAAGCCGCCTCCCGAATCCAGAGGACGTCCTTCGTCTCCTCTTCAAACGGGCGCACTTTTTGCGTCCAGGAGACCTCCAGGTCGCCGAAATCGGAAAGGCGCGCACCGACGCCCGGATCCTCAAAGGACTGCGCCTCTTGTTTGACGTCCTCTTCCTGTTGCGCCTCGGACGAGGGCACGCCCTCCTCGGAAACAACGCCCTGCTCCAACATCTGACAAGACGTCAGACAGAGCAGGAAAACGGCAAAGCAAACGAGCAAAAAACGACGCATTCTTTCTTCCTCCTGTGTTCTCTCTTCGTTTTGGATATGACGCGGACGCACAAAAAAGACGAGATTTTTTGAAAAAAGGGGCACAAGGAATCCTTGTGCCCTTTTTTGTTACAGAGTGACTTTGTGGTAGACCTTTTTGCCTTTTTTGAGAGTGATGCCTTCACGGGCGGACTCGGCGGAGAAGGTGGCGGAGATGTCGGTGACCTTCGCATCGTTGACGGTGGCGCCGCCCTGTTCGATGAGGCGACGGGCTTCCCCACGCGAGGCGCACAGACCCGTTTTGACGTAGAGGTCGATGACGCCGATGACACCGTCGGTAAAGTCGGCGTCGGAAAGCGTCGTGGTCGGCATATCGGCACTCGCCGCGCCCTGACCGAAGAGGGCTTTCGCCGCCGCTTCGGCGCGGACTGCCTCCTCTTCGCCGTGAACCATCTTCGTCAGTTCGAAGGCGAGGATCTCCTTGGCGCGGTTGAGCTGGCTTCCCTCCCAAGAATCCATCGCGTCGATCTCCTCGATCGGCAGGAAGGTGAGCATGCGGATGCATTTGAGCACGTCCGCGTCGGCGACGTTGCGCCAATACTGATAGAAGTCGTAGGGGCTGGTCTTCTTCGGATCAAGCCACACGGCGTTGCCGGCGGTCTTACCCATCTTCTTGCCCTGCGAGTCGGTCAGAAGGGTGATGGTCATCGCGTGGGCGTCGCGGCCCAGCTTTCTGCGGATGAGTTCCGTGCCGCCGAGCATATTCGACCACTGATCGTCACCGCCGAACTGCATATTGCAGCCGTAGGTCTTGTAGAGATGATAGAAGTCGTAGGACTGCATGATCATATAGTTGAATTCGAGGAAGGACAGACCCTTCTCCATACGCTGTTTGTAGCACTCGGCGCGCAGCATATTGTTGACCGAGAAGCAACTGCCGACCTCGCGCAGAAGCTCGAC
>JAFQUW010000105.1 GCA_017408325.1 Clostridia bacterium
ATCTGGCTGATCGGGTTGTAGCCCTTTTCGACAAGTGCCTCGTAGACCGCAGTTAAGATATCGCGAATCTCCTGTTCGCGATTGCGGTTGATGGCGTACTGCAGTGTGTCGCTGAAATTTCTCTGATCCATTGTACATTCCCCCTTGGAATCCTGTGAGTGACTGAGCCTGTAAGCCGGGTTCTGTCCGACGCTTATGCGCCGTGGCGATCATCTATCTGGGACGCACGTTACCGCACGCCTCGTGCCACCTCTGAGCGAGTCGGGCCGACTCATCGCGCTCTTTTGCGGTGTTGCTCCGAATAGGGTTTACAGGACTGCTCGGTTACCCGGGCAGCCGGTGAGCTCTTACCTCGCCTTTCCACCCTTACCTGTCGAAGACAGGCGGTATCTCTCTGTTGCACTTTCCCGGGAGTCGCCTCCGGCGGGTGTTACCCGTTATCCTGCCCTGTGAAGCCCGGACTTTCCTCACCGCACAGCCTTTCGGCTCGTGCAGCGCGATCGCCCGTCTCAGTCACTTCGGTATTATAACTCATTTCTTTATTTTTGTCAAACGCTTGCTAAATTTTTTATATGGTTATATAATATACTATCAATACCCGTTTATACCACTTTATTCTCGCGAAAGGTTTCGTTTATGATCCGCCGATACAAAACCGCACTTCCCGGGCTCACTGCCCTGATCAAAGACAAGAACGTCGCTCTCATCGGGCTCGGCCGCACGCACAAACCGCTCGTGCGCTTCTTCCTCTCTCTCGGTGCGAAAAGCGTCACCGCCCGAGACAAAAAGAACGCGCCGCGCCCCGATCTGTCAAAAGACGGTGCCACGCTCGTCTTGGGCGAAGGCTATCTGGACGAATTGACGGAGGACATCATCCTCCGCACGCCTGCGATCCGTCCCGACACGCCCGAGCTTCTCGCGGCAGAAACGCGCGGCGCGCTCGTCACAAGCGAGATGGAACTTTTCCTCGCCTTTTGCCCCTGCCCCGTCTACGGCATCACGGGTTCCGACGGCAAGACGACCACCTCGACCCTGACGGCAAAGTTGCTTGAGGCCTCCGGAAAGCAGGTCTTCCTCGGCGGCAACATCGGCACGCCGCTTCTCGACCGCCTCGGCGAGATCAAGCCGATCGACGCCTGCGTCGTGGAACTGTCGAGTTTTCAGCTGATGGGCATGCGCGTCTCGCCCGAGGTGTGCACGGTGACGAACCTCTCCGAAAACCACCTCGACTGGCACCGCGACATGGACGAATACTACGACGCGAAAACGTCCATCTTCCAAAATCAGGAAGCGGGCGACCTCGCCGTCTTCAACGCCGACTGCGGCTACACACGCGCCATGGCGGAAGGTGCGAAGGGGCGCGTGCGCTTCTTCTCGCGCAAGAACCCCGTCAAAAACGGCACCTCCTGTCACACCGACGACAACATTTTCTTCTTTGCCGACGGCGAAGCGGAGCCCTGCTTCTCGCGCGAAGAGATCCTCGTGCCGGGCGACCACAACCTTGAAAACTACCTTGCCGCCATCGCCGCGACGCGCGACGTCGTTTCCACCGCCGCAGCACTTTGTGTGGCGCGCTCCTTTGCCGGTGTCGCACACCGCATGGAGCTCGTCGGCATCGTCGGCGGCGTGCGCTACTACAACTCGTCCATCGACTCTTCTCCCGCCCGTTCCACGGCAACGCTCAAGGCGTTTAAAAAGAAGCCGATCGTCATCATGGGCGGCTACGACAAACAGTTAAACTACGCGCCGCTTGCACCCGTTCTCACCGAACGCGCCAAAGCACTCGTCCTGACGGGACAGACAGCCGCGAAGATTGACGCCGCACTCGCCGACTACGCACCGTTTCAAAAAAGCGGCGTTGAGATCCGACGCGACGACACCTTTGAAGGCGCGTTTTTGCAGGCGGCAAAACTTGCCGAAGAAGGCGACCTCGTCCTTCTCTCCCCTGCCAGCGCGAGTTTTGATATGTTCCGCGACTTTGAAGAACGCGGGGAGGTCTTCCGCGCCCTCGTAAAACGACTGGAGGAACAACATGGCCTTTGATTTTTACCAAGAGATCGACGCCCTCTCCCGCATCTCGGGCATTTCCGGAAGCGAAGACGAGACGGCGGCCTATTTTGCCCGCCGACTCGAAGAACTGAACGTCGAAGTCAAAACCGACCGCATGGGCAACGTCCTCGGTCTCATCCGTGCCGCAGACGAAAATGCACCCACCGTTCTGATCGACTCTCATTCCGACGAGATCGGATTTCTCGTCAGCGAGCATTGCGGCGGCGGTTTTTTAAAGATCGCACGCGTCGGCGGAATGGATCCGGGCGTCCTGCCCGCAAGTGAACTGATCATCCGGGGAAAAGTGCCCGTGCACGCCGTGGTCGCCGCCAAGCCTCCGCACCTCATGCGTGCCGAGGATCGGAAGAAAAAGCAAAAACTCGACGATCTGTACGTCGACACGCTCCTTGACGACGAGACGGCGCGAACGCTCTGCCCCGTCGGCACGCCCGTCGGATTTTCCGACGGAAGCGTCCCGCTTCTGCACGACAAAGTCGCCTGTCGCGGACTGGACGACCGCGTGGCGGGCATCGTCCTCTTACACGTCGCAGAAACCGTCTGCCGCGAGAACCTGTGCGCCAACGTTGCCCTGCTCTTCTCCGTGCAGGAGGAAGTGGGCGGCATGGGCGCAATGACGGCCGCATTCGGCCTCTCCCCCGACGTCTGTCTCGCCGTCGACGTGGGATTTGCCTCCTTCCCCGGACAGAACGGGCGTCTTCTGGAAATGGACAAAGGCGCGGGCATCTCCTTCTCCGACACCCTCTCCCGTACGCTGACCCTTGACCTTTGCGAAGTCGCAAACCAGGAAAACATCCCCTATCAACTCCTCGCGGAGCCGGGCGAAACGGGCACCAACGCTCACGAGGTACAGGTGACGGGGCGCGGCATTCCCTCCGCCGTCATCTCCATTCCGCTTTCCTACATGCACTCCCCAAGCGAAGTCGTCTCCGTCAAGGATCTCGAACAGACGAGCAATCTCCTGTCTGCTTACTGCTGTCACGCAACGTATTTCCCCAAGGAGGTGACCCTCGTTGGCTGATTTTTACACGCTCTTAAAAACGCTCTGCGACATCCCCGCGCCCAGCGGTCTGGAACAAAACGTTCGCAGCGTCCTCATTGAGCTCTTGCGCGATCACGTCGATGCAATGAAGCTCGACCGTATGGGAAACCTCATCTGCCAAAAACGCGGAAAAGAGACCCCGAAGGTACCGATCCTCCTGTGCGCGCACATGGATGAGGTCGGACTGATGGTCTTAGAGATCACCTCCGACGGATACGCGAAATTCGGCACGGTGGGCGGCATTGAAGCCGGCATCCTCCCTGCCAAACGCGTCTTCTTCCCCGAAAAGAGAGGCATGCGCGGCGTCGTCTGCGCAAAGCCCATCCATCTCTACCGCGACGAGGAAGAACTCTACGCCCCGACCAAGCACGAACACCTTTACATTGACGTCGGCGCCCGCACAAAAGAAGAGGCGGAAGCCGTTTTGCAGATCGGCGATCTTGCCACCTTTGACCGCGGATCCCTCCCCTACTACGACGCCGGAGAGGTGATCCGCTCCGCCGCACTCGACGACCGACTCGGCTGTGCGATGCTCGTCGAACTTCTCTCGGGCGAACTCCCCGAATACGACATCACCGTCATCTTCACGGTCAAGGAGGAAGCGGGGCTTCGCGGTGCGACCGTCGCCGCTTTCGGAACCGACGCACACTACGTCATCGTTCTGGAAGGCACCACCGCCTCCGACCTTCCCGAAGCAAAAGGACCCGACGCGGTCTGTTTCCAGAAGAAGGGCGGTGTGCTCTCCCTCTTCGACGGTGCGACCCTCTACGACCGAACGCTTGCGCGAAGTGCCATTGAACTGTTGGAAAAGCACCGCGTCCCCGTACAGACCAAGCTCCGCCTCGCCGGCGGAAACGACGCCGCCGCCTTCCAGCGCAAGTCAGGTGCCAAACGGGTGCTCTCCCTCTCCGCGCCCTGCCGCTACATTCACTCCCCCGTTTCCACGGTGGCAAAGAGCGACCTAGACGCGATGCGTCGCGCGCTTCCTCTCCTCATCTCTCACTGCGCCGCACACGGCGAGAAAGGCACGTTATGAACCGCATCTATCAGACCCTCAAGACACTCTCCTCCCACGTCTGCGTCAGCGGCGGCGAAGAGAGCGTTGCCTCCTATCTCAAAGAGACGATGGCTCCCTTCTGCGACGAGGTGACCACCGACGCAATGGGAAACGTCCTCCGCAAAAAA
>JAFQUW010000106.1 GCA_017408325.1 Clostridia bacterium
TACACCGCAGGGGAAAAACTCATCTGTGAGATCTTCGGCACGGTTCATTTCGCCGTCATCTACCGCGGCGAGGAGTCGGGGGAAGTGCTCGGACTGTCCATGCACGGATTCCAGACCGAGTTTTCGCGCCGCTTCGAGTGCGAGGGAATCGGAGAGGTGCCGAGCCCCTGTCACGTGTCTTGCGACGCAAGGGTGACGGGTGCCGTTGCGCGTGTGTTGACCAAGAAAAAGTGCTCTTACTCCGGAGCACTTGCCTTGTCCGTGAAAGTGTACGCAAACCGCCCGCTCTCGTACTATGACGCGTCCGTCGAAAAGGTGGAGACCCTTTTGGATCCGCAAACGGCAACGCGGCTTGGGGAGAGTGCGGAAGAGACTTTTGAACTGGAGCAGGAGATCCAACTGCCGGAGGATTTTTCTCCGATCTTAAATCTCGTGGACTGTTCGCTTAGCCTTGGAACGGCAAGTGTCACGCCGACTTCGGAGGGCGTGGATTTCTCCCTGAACGCCGAGGTGAGCGTGGCGTATCACTCCGAGGCAGAGGGAGAGGAGAGCCGACTTGTCAGTTTCGTCCAGCCATTGGAGATCGCGGAACACATGTCGGGCATCTCCTCGGTCGAAGGCGGCGAGATCGTCCTGACCGCCGTTCCGGGTGCTTTGAAGGCGGAAGTTTTGATGGACGCTTACGGTGCGCGCAAAAGCCTGAAAGTCAGTTTCGGTTACCGTGTCAGTGCCCTGATCTGTGAATCGATCGTCTTGCCGTTGGTGAAAGATGCTTACAGCCTCGTCGGCGATTGCCGTCTGACGAAAAACAGAGAGACCGTCTCCCGTCTCTTCGGGGTGCGCCGTGCCAAGGTGCGACAGACGTTCAACATGGATTGCGCTGAGGCACTGACTGCAGTGGAAAACGCACGTGCCACACTGACATTCGGTGAGATCTCGTTCGGCGAAGAGGGGGCTGTCGCACGGGCACAGATCGATTGTCGCGCGTTTGGCCTGCGCGAGGAGGATGGCCGCGCGCTGTCCGTCGAGGAGAGCGTTTCGCTGCCCTTCTGTCTGATCGCCGCGGGGGATCCTTCTCTGACGAACATTTCGCGTGCGGAAATTGCGGAGGTGTTCTGCAGCACGCGCATGAAGTGTCGGGAGGACAAAACGATCGAAGTGTCGCTTGACGCGACCGTCACCCTGCTGCTGTGGGAAGTGCAGACGGTCGAGTTCGTGGCGGATCTGTGTGAGACCGAGGGGACGGGGGACGACTTTTGCGGCTTGCGCTTCTATTATCCGTCGAAGGAAGAAGGACTGTGGGACGTCGCCCGCATGCATCGCGTCTCGTGTGCTTCGCTGAAGAAACAGAACGACGTGCGCGAGGACGAACCCCTGCCGCCGATGCTGATGATCGTCAAAGGATGAAAAACAAAACGAAAAGCCGCCGTTCGGCGGCTTTTTTTGTATCTTTTTCTTGACAAGTCGGCTTCAGGCGGTATAATAGAGGTGCAAACGCAGAGTAGGACCCTGTGCGTTAAGTGCCGTGTGAACGGGGAGTTGTCACGCGGACGAAAAGATCTCTTGCGGTACAGGGTTTGCATCCCGCTGCCACATCGGGGAAACGACCTCCGACGCGGCAAATCTTTTTTTGCGCGCGCACGGAGGTTTTTTATATGCAAAAACAAGCGTCTACACTCACTCGTCTTCTGGTTTTTTCCGCGGTCTGCGCGGCGATGAGCGTCATTGTGGGAAAACTGTTGCAGATCCCCGTCGGAAACTCGGTGCGGATCAGCTTTGAGAGTCTTCCCATTCTGTTTTGTTCGCTGACCTGTGGAAGCCTTTGGGGCGGTCTTGCCGGTGTCGTGGCGGACCTCGTCGGTTGTGCGATCATGGCCTATGAGATCAACCCCATCATCACGCTCGGAATGTGCCTCGTCGGCGTCCTGCCTGCGCTCTTTTCGCGTCCGGTGAAAGCAAAACGGAGCTTCGCTTCGGTGCTGATCCCCGTTTTTCTCACCCACGTTGTCGCCAATATGTGCGTGAAGTCCTTTGGACTCTGGCTCTATTATACGACGCCCTTGCCCTTTTTGCTCCTTCGCGTCGCCGTTTCTGCCGTGGTCGGCGTTTTGGAGAGCGTGATCTTGTACCAGGTGCTCGCGCACACCTCAATCACATCCTTTATGAAGAGAAGTTGACCGATGAATTATACCGAAGCATTACAGTACATCCATAAAACTGATTGGAAGGGCTCGCGCCTGGGACTTGAGCGCATCAAGACGCTTTGTCACGCCCTCGGTGACCCCCAGAAGTATTTGCACTTCGTTCACGTTGCCGGTACCAACGGAAAAGGCTCCGTCTCGACGATGTTGACGAGCATCCTATCCGCCGCAGGCTATCGCGTGGGGCTGTTCACTTCGCCGTTTCTCTCGGAGTTTCGTGAGCGAATCCGCATCGGCGAGAAACTGATCAGCGAAGCGGATCTGATCGCCGCGGTGGAAGCGGTGCGCCCCTTCGCCGTTGCGATGGAGGACGCCCCCACCGAGTTTGAATTGATGACCGCGCTTGCCTTTTGGTATTTCAGACGCCAGCACTGCGACCTCGTCGTCTGCGAGGTCGGTCTCGGCGGCGAACTCGATTCGACGAACGTGATCGAAAAACCGCTTCTTTCCGTCATCACCTCCATCGCGCTCGATCATACGCGCGAGCTTGGGAATACGCTTTCGGCGGTCGCCCGTGCGAAGGCGGGGATCGTCAAACGTGATCGTCCCGTCCTCTTCGGCGAGCCGGAAAACTCCGTTGCCGCCTCTGTGATCTGTTCGTATGCAGAAAAACTCTCCGCGCCTTATTTTGAAACTGCGCCCGATGCGCTGTCCGTGTCGGAAACGACGCTTTCCGGCACCGTCTTTTCGTATCGGAACTACCGTGACGTCCGCCTGTCGCTCTGCGGCGCGTATCAGCCGAAAAACGCCGCTGTTGTTCTGGATGCCGTGGAACGACTGCGCGGTGAAGGACTGCCGATTTCGGAGGAAGCCGTGCGTCGCGGCTTGCAATGTGCCCGCTGGCCGGGTCGCTTCGAAGTGATCTCGAGGGATCCCGCGGTGATCCTGGACGGAGCACACAATCCGCACGGGGCGCGTGCACTGCTGTCCTCACTGGAGCTGTATTTTGATGCGGACGTGCATCCGATCGCGCTTTGTGCCGTGATGGCAGATAAGGAATACGACGCCTTGTTTTCCACTCTTGCGCCGAGACTGTCTGCGGTGTACTGCGTTGCGCCGAAGGGGCATGTGCGTGCGCTGAAAGAAAACAAACTCGCCGCGTTTTGCGGCGAGCTTGGTATGGAGTCGTATGCGTTTGGATCGGTGGAAGACGGTGCGCGTGCTGCACTGAAAGCGGCGACCGATCGCAGCGTACCGCTTCTGGTCTTCGGTTCGCTGTATCTGTACGCAGAGGCGAACGACGCCCTCACTCGTCTTCTGACAGAGGGACGTTGATCGTTTTGCCCAGACAGAAGGAGTAGACGGAAAGCGTGCTGACGCGTTTTCCGGTCAGTTCTTCCACGGCGAGCCGATAGAGGCGAAGTTGTTTTGCGTGACGGGAGAGGAGTGTTTCTTCTCCCGTTTTCAGATTGACCGCATCGGTCTTGAAGTCGAGGATGGCATACGTGCCGTCCTCTTTTTCGTAGAAGCAGTCAATGACCCCTTGAATGAGGATGTCGCCTTCGCTTTGTTCTCGGAATACCGCGGAGGTCGGCAAAAAGACGTTGAACCGCTTTTCGCGTTCGACACGCGGACTTTTCTCGATCTCGCGGAAGGTCTCAGAGTCAAAAAAGCGCGAGAGGGAAAGGAAGTTCAAGTCTGCTTGTTTGGGCGAGAGGAAGGCGAGGTCGCAGAGTCGAGCCGCCTCCGCTTCGACGGAGACCTTGGCACTCGAAAAGTCGCAGAACTGCATGAAAGCGTGCATCGCCGTACCGAGTTCGGCGGCGCGTCGGTCTTCTGTTCCGAAGGAAAGACGCGTCTTGTGTTGTTTTTTGTCGTCGTCGAGGTGCAGGATCTCCGAAACGGAGAGTTTTGTGGGCAAACGCACCTCATTCGTTCGTCTTTGATGCGCGGCGAGGCTCGTTTGGAGTGCCTTTGCGTCCGCTTCGGAAAAGGTCGGTACGGCGTCCGCCTTTTTGGAGACGTTTTTTTGTACTTCCTCGGGGGAGAGAAGCGTGTCGTAACCCACCACCGTCAGGGTGAACGTGGGACAGACGACGCTCTGCCGCCGGTCGGAGGCGGGGACGAAGCCTTGTGCAAAGCGGAACAGTTCCTCGTCCTCTCGGAGCGAATAGAGAAGGAGGTTTCCCGGGATCTGTAGATCGCGCGAGTGGATGCATTCGCCGGGCAGATACGGAAACACGCCCGATTCGCTGAAACGTTTTTGAACGTCCGTCGCCTTTGTGTCGACGAGGATGAGTTTTTCCGCGGCACGGGTGATGCCGACGTAGAGGAGGCGTTTGGCTTCTTCGCGTGCAGCCTCGTTTTCCTGCCGGCGAACGATCTTGTCGGAAAGTGAGGAGGTAAACAGATGATGCTTTGCTTGGTAGCGGCGGTGGTAGAGCCCGCGTGAGACGTCAAGGATCGTTCCCGTCTCGTTTTTGGTCTGCCGTCCGAGCTGGGCGAGGATGCACACGGGGAATTCCAGACCCTTCGATTTGTGCACCGTCATCAGGGTGACTGTTCCGGGGTGGACCTCCGCGTCGGACTCGCTCTGGGAACTCTGATCTTTGCGGTTTTGCAGATAGGTGAGAAAGTCGCTGAGCGTTTTTTGTTCGCCGACTTCAAAGTCACAGGCTTCCCGATAGATTTTGAACAGATTCTCCCGGCGCAGGCTCTCTCCGCGGGAGAGGGCGGACAGAAGTCCTTCCTCGTGGAAGAGAGAAAGGAGGAAGGCAGAAATACTCGTGTTTTGTCTCATTCTGCGCCAGAGTTCCAGTTTTGCCTTGACTTCGCGTGCACGCAGGGCGATCGGTGCAAGATTCGTTTCGCTTGCGGCACAACAGAGCGCGTCGTAGAACGGTCCGTCGGCGTAGAGGCGGATCTTGAAGAGTTCGTCGGAGGACAGCGAGAAGAGAGGGCCGGTGCAGAGGCTGACGAGGTCAATGTCCGAGAGGGGATTTTCGATCACTTTCAGCGCGGAAACGAGCCCCTGTACCTCGGTGGATTCGAAGAGTTCGCCGTTTGCCGCGACGACGGGAATGCCCGCCTTGAGAAATTCGCGGCGCAGGCGCGAGAGATACGGGTTCGTGTAGGCGATGACTGCGATCTCCTCGGGACGTCTGTGCTCTTCGTGGATCAGTTTTAGCACGCGCTCCACGATGAACGCTTCCGGTTTCGTCTTTGTGCCGGGCGTCTTCTGGTCGATGAAGCAGAATTCGACTCCCTCGCCTTTTTCGCTCGTCTTGCCTTTTTTGAGGTGGTCCGCTTCGGCATACATGCGGTCGTCTTCGCGTGCGTTGTCGTTCATCAGCACGTCAAACACGCGGTTTGCGAAGTTGATGACCGCGGCGTCGGAACGGAAGTTTTCGGATAAAAAGACGCTTTTTCCGAGAGGGAGATCGGCGAGGTTTTCCGCGTGTTCCAGATCGGGGAAATGGTTCTTGTAACTTAAGAAGAGTTCGGGCGCGGCGTGACGGAAGCGATAGATGCTCTGCTTGACGTCGCCGACGAAGAAGAAAAACCCGTCCTTTTGTACGCAGGCGCGAAAGAGGGCGTCCTGCAGGCGGTTGGTGTCCTGATACTCGTCGACGAAGAGCGCGCGGCAGTATGCGGTGGGCGCGTATGCGGTCGGGGCGGATGGACTCAGAACCTTGAGTGCGAGGTGCTCCAGATCCGAGTAATCGAGGATCTTCGCCTTTCGTTTTTCTTCGCGGTAGAGGTCGTGGAAGACGGAAAGGAGCCGTTCAAAGACGCTCTGCGTCAGAATGCGGCGACGTTCTTCCGTTAAGAGCGCGTCGGCATCCTGCGAATAGTCTGAGACAAGGGCAACGAAGGGCTCTTTGATCTTTGTGTCGTAGAAATCTTTGAAGAGTTTTCCCAAGGGGGAAGAACGCGTAACGGTCTTGCTTTTGTTCGCGTATGTTTGCGGGGTGAAATTCTTCAGATATCGGACGAATTCTTCAAACGAACCGTCGTTTAAGAGTTCTTTTGCGACCGTTACGGCGCGTTGCAGGTGATGCGCGTGCGCAAGGACGCTTTCGTCGGCTGCGTCCTCTTCGGGAAAGACGGAGAAATAGACTTTGAGTCGGCCGAGGAGAGTGTAGAGAAGGAGAGTTGCCTGCTCTTTTCCCAGACGGCCTGCGGACGTATCGAAAAACGAACCTTCGCCCGAGGCCCAGAGGGCGAGATCACACTTTGCCTCTTCGGTGAGGTCGGAGAGTTTCGTGACCCCTTCTTCGAGTGCCATGAGTTTGTCGTAGAGACGAAGGGGGAGATCGGTGATCTCCTTTTGCCGTTCGGAGGTGATGAGGTAATAGGCACTTTCGAGCGCGGACGTTTCCTCTTCTCCCGTCTCGTTTTCACGTGAGAAAACGGTTGCCATCGCGCGTCGCATGCAGTTTTTTTGCAATCGGTCACGCGCCGCATCGTCCGCGAGCCGGACGCCCGACGGAAGACCGAGGGAGGCGGTGTGTTCGCGGATGATGCGCATGCAAAAAGAGTGTACGGTGGAGATCTGCGCGTGCGGCAGTTCCATCTGCAGGCGGCGATACAAGGTGTTTTCGGGATTCTCCGCGACGGCGCGGGAGAGTCGCTCGGCGAGTTTTTCGCGCAGGGAAGCCGCCGCCGCACGCGTGAAGGTGATGGCGACGATGTCGGAGAATTTCAGCGGCTGTTCAGAGTCGGTCAGCAGGCGGAAGATCCGTTCGGTGAGCACGGCGGTCTTGCCGCTTCCGGCGGCTGCACTGACGAGAAGATTGTCGCGCGGAGCACCGAGCGCGGCGGATTGTCCTTTGTTCCAGGAAAAGGTTTTAGCCACGGTGGATCCCTCCTTCCTTTAAGTCCGAGAAGAAGTCTTTTTTCGAGGTTTTTTTCATGATGCGGCAGGCATCGCCCTCGTAACGACAGATTGAATGGTACGGGCAGTACGTGCAACTGTCGTTCTTCTCTTCGTCTTCCCAAAGGGGTTCGCAAGCAAACTTGCCGTCTTGAATGTCCTCGGCGGTGTCCGTGGCGAATTTCAGTACGGCTTCTTTGAGAAGAGCCATTTCCTCTTCGTTTGCAAGCAGACCCGACGAGACGGGCAGTTCGGAAGAATTGTAGCGGATGGGAACGCAGTCCGTTTGGGTGGAGACCCCTTTCGGGATACTCGCTTTCAGCGCGTCCTCGTCGGAGAGAAAGACGCCGCTGCGGGAAAAGACCGTAACGTCACGCTCGGGATCCGCGGCGATTTTCTTGAGATCCGCATCTTGTGCGGAGAGCGGCGTGGTGTGTGCGCGCAGGTAATAGGCCGCTGCGGGGAGCACTTCTGCGTTCTGCGTCTTCAGACCGTTTTCGGCAAGCGTGAACAGATAGAGCAGAAGTTGAGTGTCAAAGCCGTTTAAGACTTGGTCGAGTTTTAGGGCGTGGTCGCCCGTTTTGTAGTCGACGACGCGCGCGTAGATCTTGCCGGTCGCAGTATCCTCGGCGAGGTCGATGCGGTCGGCTTTTCCGCTGACGCGCATGCGGGAACCGTTTTTGAGGATGCGCTCGATCGGCGAGAGGGTGCGAAGCAGATCCGCTTCAAAATAGGCGGGGCGGAACGTTCCGACGGCAAACTCTTCTTTCATTGAGCGCAAGAGTCGCTTCGTGTTTTGTTTCAAGTCCGAAAACCATCGTTCGTCCCATGGATCAAAGACGTAGCCCGCCTCGGTCAATTCGTCGTGACGGCGTACGAATTCCGCCTCGACCGCTTCGGCGGAGAGTTCGTCGAGTTTCGGCAAAAAGTGGCGTCCCTGCGACAAGGGGGCAAGCAAATGTTCCAACGCGCTGTGGATCACGGTACCGCGCAGGGAGGCGTCGAGTTTCGCCTCGCGTATTTCGCTCAAAAAGAGTTTATACTGCAAAAAGTAGGAGTAGGGACAGCGTGCGTAAGCGGCCAGCTTCGCTTGGCTGACCGTGATGTTTTCCGGCACTTCGATCGGGGCGATCTTCTCTCTGGCTTGTTTGAGTTCTTCCTCGCAGAGGGGGAGTGTGCCGAATTTTTCCGCGCGGAAAAGATCCTTTGCAATTAGGGTAAACGCATCGTCGCGTTCCCGCTTGGAAAACAGATATTCATAGAGTTCAACGGGGGTTGTGGGCAGAGCGCGTGCGGGGTCGAAGACCTCGGTTTCGAGAGTGGGGAAGAGTGCTCGGACGCGTTCGATGAAGACGGAGGGCGTTTGGACGCCGCCGTCGAGTTTCTGCGTCGCATAGGAAAGGTGAAGTCCCTCGCGCGGCACGGAGGCTGCGAGATAGAACAGGAAGTATTCGTCGAGGGTGAGAGACGCGGTCTCTTTGGCAAAAAAGAGCGGATTGTCCTCTCCGGCAAGACGGGCGAGCATTGCGCGTTCACGCACCGAAAGGATGCAGTCGACGCCCTGCGTGCGCGGAAAGACGTCGGTCGAGACGCCGAGAAGGAAGAGGTGTCGCACCTTTTTGAGACGGGTGAACGTGATGTCGCCTGCGGCAAGTGCTTCGGGGGAAGAGGGGAGAGCGCCCACCGAACCGAAGGAGAAGGCGAGAGCGAGAAGTTCGGCGTAGGAAGCCGCGTCGATCTTCGAGGGGATCGCGCCGAGGGAGGCGAGCGCTTCGTTTGCGGAGGAAAAAAGCCCTTCAGCTTCGGCGGCGGCGGAGAATTCACCGGCCTCACCCAGTGCATCGACCATGAGACTGTATCGGGAGTCGAGTTCGACTTCTTCGGCGAAGGTGTAGAGTGCTTCGGTGAATTCTGCGGCGGTCTCGGCTTTGGCGAACGCAGTTTTCAGTCGAAGAAGCGGACGCAGCAACTTGTGTTTTTGTCGGTTGATGATCTCCAGCGTGCTGCGGTTTTCTTCTTTCATTGCGTCGGTGATCATTTCGTCGAAACCGAAGATGCTCTCGGTATAATCTTCGGTGCGCAAGAGCCGCTTTCCGGAGAGATTCCAGGTGCGGATATACCGTTCCCAGAGGAAGGCCGCACGCTCGGTGACGGGGCAGAGATCGGAGGAGAGCAGACTCAGAAATGTCTCGGCGGAAGCGTCTCCGCAGGCGAGTTTGACTGCGGCAGACAAGAAACGCGCCAAAGAACTGTCCGACAGCGGCGTGCGCGAATCGGTGTAGAGAGCAACGGCGTAAGAACGGCAGAGTTCCTTGCACAGCGGCGCGTAGAGCATTCCGTTGCGGTAAAGCACGGCACAGTCGGCGTAAGCGACGCTCTCTTCTTCGTGCAGGCGGACGATTTCGCGCAACGCACGCCGCACCTCGTCGTAAGGAGTTTTGCACTCGGTCAGCGTGAGGTGTGCCGGGGTTTGTGCAAAGGGCTGCTCCGGTTGTTCCAGAATATGATCACACAGAAAGGCGAGGTCTTCGGGGATCTTGTCGCTGCGTTCGGAAAGCCCCAGATCGCGCGGCGTGATCTCGTCGTAGTCGACGTCGTCGAGGCGTGCCTGCAAGAAACGCCGACAGGCGCGCGGCCGCGCGAAAAGCCCGGAACTGTGCGTCCCGTCCAGCGAGGAGAGATAGACCTCGTCTGCACGGGAGGCCATGAGGCGAATGAGTTCGTACTGAACCGCGGTAAAATCGTAAAATCCGTCGAGGATGACGGTCGTTTGGTCAAAAAAAGTGCTGCCGTTGCACGCTCGAAGCGTTTCGAGAAGGCGGGTAGCCTCGTCCGGATCCTTCCCGTGCTCCTCTCGATAGAGGGCGTGATAGACCGAGACGAGATGTGCCGTTTCACGCAGTTTTTCACAGAGCGTCTCTTCCGGACACAGTTCGTTTCGTTCGCTGAGGGCGAGCAGTTCTTCCGGAGTTGCGGCACTGCGGGAGAGTTCGTCCAGAAAGGCGGACATTTCCCGGATAAAGTCGGCTTGTTTGCGGTGACGGGAAAACAGCGGCAAGCGTTCCGATTCCTCACGCAGCACGCGCGCGAGAAACAGGGCGTTTTGCGTCTGCGTGGAGCAGGGGAGAGCAAGGCCGCCGAGTTCCCGGAAAATGCGGTTGGGCAGTCGTTGGAAATTGAGTACTTCCAGGTGTTCTCCGACGGTGTTTTTGCAAAAACGGATGAGCGCGGCCTCGGTTTCGGCGGTCTGCTGTTCCGGCACGAAAAAGAGGACGCGCCGTCCTTGTTCGGTCAGCGAACGCGTCAGTTCAAAGAGTGCGGTGGTCTTTCCGGAATAGGCTTCTCCGATGAGAAAATGAAGCACGGCGTCCTCCTTCTTTTTGAAAATAAAAACTTTTATACATTATAACATAAGGCTTGTTTCTTTGCAAATGTTCCCCGACAAAAAACGATGGGAGAAAAATCCCTGTTTTTACCGCAAAAAAAGTCTGTTTGTCGCTTGACATTCGCTCTGCGAGGTGTTATACTTACACTTGCCTTTGTGGCGCTGTTTTTTTGCGCCCTCGTTTCGGGTGAGCCCCGAAATGAACGGCAATTACGATGTAATTGATACTCTGAATGTCAGTGAAAGAAAGGGTTGTATTTATGAAACGCGCATTTTCCTTCCTGTTGGTGCTTTGCATGCTGGCGGCGACCATGGTCGTCCCTGCACTGGCATACAACACCCCCTCCAACCAGGGCCTCTGGCCTTCGAAGTGGCACGCCGAACTCAACGTTGCGTTCGACGATGCGACTGCCGATCCGTTGCGCCCTCTGCAGTATTCACAGAATCACAACCTGGACAGTGCTCCCGCCGCGATCAATCCGGATCTTGCCGCGCAGAGCCGTATGGGTGCGCTGTATTTGACGAACGTGGCCAAGTTTAGCGCTTCCACCAAGTTTGTGCGCAACACCCTGACCGCGGGTCAGCCCGAAGGATTGGAGAATCACAACTTCGTCACTTCCGAGGGTTCTACCATCGACTTCGGCGTGAAGTTTAATTCGCTGCCGAAGGCGAGCGATGAGATCATCAAGATCGATGCCGACGGCAATTTTACCACTTCCGGTATTTCCTCTACCGCTCGCGGTATGCTCGGCCGTTACCTCGGCTTTAACATCAACCTGCACTCCATGTCGGACTTTATCAATCCGGACGGATCCGTCAAGGTGCACCCCTCCGGATCCAATAAGGACAAACCTTACTCCACGGAATACAACATTTCTTTCGTCGGTTATGACAACGAAGAACTCGGCACCAACGCCGCGATCATCTTCATCACCGGTTCCGCCTCGGGCTGGACCTCCTGGACGAGCGCGGTCCGCAACGTCTACTTCTGCAATCTGAACGTCGGCCGCAGCGCGAAATATCACCGCATCACCGTCTCCACCGACTACGCCAAGGGTCTGGAAGGCGAAGATATGGTCACCCTGTACATCGACGGCAAAAAGGCCACCACGTTTGAAGCCCCCGCATACCGCGCGTACAATGCCAACCTCGGCGACTCCCTCACCATGGGTCTTTACAACAGCGGTTACTTCAATTCGACCAGCCCCAACGGCAGCGTTGACCTTTCCGTCTCTCTCGATCAATTCAGCGTTTACGGCACTGCCCTGACTCCGGTCGACGGCACGATGTCCACCTTCAAGGAAGAAGCTCCGCTTTATCCCGAAGAGTTCAAGACCACTGTGGAAGCCGTCAAGGCTATGGATCCCTCCCCGTATTCCAAGAAGTCTTGGAAGAACGTGGAAGAAGCCTTGAAGAAGGCGGACGAACTTCCCGCTGTCGAGGATATGACCAAAGATAACGTCACGCAGGAACAACTTGACGCCATCGTGCAGGAGATCAACTCCGCGATCGCGAACCTGAAATACAACGACTTCAACTCCGTCGTCGACGAAAAGCGCATCCTGATCCCGTATTCGTTCTTCAACGCCGAAGATCCGACCGGTTACGCCTACGCCTGGACGAATGCGACGATCCTGTTCACCGATCCCAATTACGACATCGCTCAGTATAAGGTCAACGGAAGCGATTTGACCAACTTTACAAGCGTCGTGTTTGATAAGGTTGACAACGACGATCCCGCCGCTGCCGAGCAGTATGAAGTCAAGGAGATCTACGTCGCCGGCACCCCGATGAATAAGCGCAAGACGAACAAGGCTCCCGAAGACGGCTTCATCGTCTATTCCAACAAGAACGTTCCCGGTTCTTCCAACTCCCGCTATGCGTCTCAGATCTTCGGTGACGACAACGCCGACGTGATCGCTCAGCTTCAGGTTGGAATTCTTGTGGAACTGGAGAACATCGTCATCAACGACGATGCCGCCGCCACCCTACAGACCTCCGGTCAGTGGCTCTCCCGTTACGACCCGAACATGCTCAACAGCATGGTTCTGCCGACTTCCACGGGTGCCGTCTGTGACGACGTCATGGTCAAGTACCCCCACGCCGAGCCGACCTGGCGCGACAGTTTTGAAGACTTCACCACCTTGTCTGCTCTGGTTATGAAACTGCCCGTCGGAGCGGACATGGAAGACTTCAACGAAGTCATGGGTAAGATCGACACCTTGAATGAACTCGACTACACGGAAAAGACTTGGAAATCCCTGCAGAAGGTTCTGGCGAAAGTCGACCTTGAACGCGAGGATCTGACCCAGGATATGATCGACTCCTGGACCGACGACCTCAACGAGGCTGTCGAAGGTCTCAAGAAGATCGAGGTCAAGGAACCCGAGGAAGACAAGAAAGAAGAAAATCCCGGCACCGGCGAAAATACCGGTGACACCGATTTCGTCCTCATCAGCCTCGCCGTGATCGCCCTTGCCGCCATCACCTGCATGACCGTCCTCGTCGTCGGTCGCCGTCGCGGCAACTTCTAAAAGAAACAAAAAACAGCCGAAGCGAGATGCTTCGGCTGTTTTTTGTGAAATTTTTGAAAAAGCGTGACCAAACGAGAAAAATGTGGTATACTCGTATCAACGTTGAAACAAAGGAGCGTAAGCGATGAAAGTCCGACACCAAACCGAACGAAAAGGGACGGCGGTCCTCCTGTTTGTCCTGAGTGCACTCCTTTTGGTGTGTTCGCTTTCGATCTGCGTCAGCGCATACCTGGCCGGTTCGGATCTGATTTCTGACGCCACCGTTCGAGCGGGCCTTTCCGCCTACTTTGAAAAAAGTGCGCGCAGCATCACAAAAGAGGATCTTGAACAGATCCGCGCCGTGAAATTGACGGATACTTCCGTTTCCTTCGGTGCCTCGGAGATCGTCACGGGTCTCAAAAAGAATCACGCACTTTCCGTGACCGACACCGAGAGTATTCTGGATCTGGATTCGTATTACCACACGGTTTCGCTGACCGTCCCGCTTTCCGACTTTACGTGGCTGTCTTGCCTGCCGAAGATCGAGTATCTGTCCGTCGCGGGTCGCGCGGTGGAGGAGATCGAATCGTTTGCGGGGTTTGAGAATCTGTATGCTTTGGAAATTGCGGGGGATCAAAGTGAGAGTTTCGACCTCACCGAACTTTTGGATTTGCCGAACTTGCAAGTACTCACCGCCTCCGATTGCGCGATTTCGGACGTTTCACCGCTTTCGGAAAAGGAAGCACTGATCCGACTCGGTCTTTCCGGAAATGAGATCGCGGATCTTTCGCCTTTGGCGTCTCTCTCTGCACTTCGCGTGCTCGCTTTGGAGAACAACGAGGTGGCGGACGTGACCGCGCTTCAAAATTTGACTTCGCTTGAATATCTTGATCTTTCCGGAAACCGTGTCAGCGATGTCTCTGCGCTGAGTGGTTTGACCGAACTTCGTCAGTTGTCTCTTTCCAATGAGTCGGATGAGGTCGAGGGGAATGCCGTCTCGGATCTTTCTGTGCTTACCGGATTTGAACAGTTGGAGTTTTTCTACGCCAATTACAATCCCATAGAGTCTCTTGCGCCGCTTGCGTCCCTTCGCCGTCTTTGTGCCGTTTCGCTCGACGGGTGTGGTTTGGAGAGTGTGGAAGGGCTGGAAACGGTGA
>JAFQUW010000107.1 GCA_017408325.1 Clostridia bacterium
AACTACAACGAAAAAACCGCGCGTCTCTACTCCGACGTGTCCATCATCACTTCAAACGAACAGATCTGTGCGGACGTCGTGCAGTTTTTCCACAATCTGACCACGAACAATCCGCGTGCCGACTACCCGACGCTCCTCGTTGCCCCGACGGGGCTGAAAACGCGCATTCTTGCCCTCATTGACGAGCAAGTTCAGCGCGCCAAAGAAGGAAAAGAAGCTCTCATTCGTTTGAAGATGAACTCGCTGACCGATCGCGAACTCATCCTCGCTCTCCTCGCCGCTTCCAAGGCAGGGGTGCAGATCCGCATGATCGTGCGCGGTATCTGCTGTCTGCGCCCGGGAGTGGAAGGCGAGAGCGACAACATTGAGGTCAAGAGCATCGTCGGCCGTTACCTCGAACACTCGCGCATCTTCCTCTTCGGCGTCGGCGACGAGATGAAGGCGTTCATTTCCTCTGCCGACTTTATGACGCGAAACACGCAGCGCCGCGTGGAGATCGCCACCCCGATCTTTGACGAGACGATCAAGAAAAAACTTTCCGCCATCGTCGATCTTGAGCTGGAAGACAACCAAAAATCGCATCTGCTTCTCCCCGACGGAACCTACGAAAAATGGACCGACGGAAAAGATCCGATGGACTCGCAAATGGCGTTCTTCTTTTAGAATTTGGTAAACAAGAGATTTTTTTGAAAAAAACTCTTGCAAAAACAGCGAGGGCGTGGTATAATCCCTCCTGTTACGGAAACAGCAAGAGTCGGTCCGCTGCCGAGCATCGTGCAAGAACGCCTCTTTTCTTTCCACTGTCGCGGCAAAAGCCGCAGGAAGGAGGAAGTTTTCATGGATCTGATGAAGACTTTAACAAACGAGCAACTGAAGGAAAATCCCCCCAAATTCAACATTGGTGACACCGTCCGTGTCCACAACCGCATCAAAGAAGGTGAGCGTCAGCGCATCCAGATGTTTGAGGGCACCGTCATTGCCAAGAAGAACGGCGGTATCTCCGAAACCTTTACCGTTCGCCGCATCTCTTACGGCGTCGGCGTCGAAAAGACCTTCCCCCTGCACTCCCCGAACGTGGAAGCAGTCGACGTGATCCGCAAGGGTCGTGTCCGTCGCGCGAAGCTCTACTATCTGCGCGACCGTGTCGGTAAGGCCGCCAAGGTCAAGGAAGCCATTCAGTAATTCTTCTGCCCCCGACGGGCAAAGACCGCACATTTCAATTCATACGATTTGCCAAAAGGGGAACTTGCTCGGGTTCCCCTTTTTTCGTTTTCGTTTCGCTTTTACGAGGTTTCAATGAACACCACTCTTCCCGAACAGAACGCCCCAAAACGCCCCTCCCATCGTCCCGTTTACGAGGCTCTTGACTGGATGGAAGTCTTTTTGACCGCGCTCGTCTGCGTCGTTCTGCTCTTTACCTTTGTTTTCCGCGTCGTCGTGGTCAGCGGTTCTTCCATGTCGAACACCCTGCAGAACGGCGATTATCTCGTTCTCTCCTCCCTCGGAGGAACGCCCGAATGCGGCGACATCGTCGTCCTTCAGGTCAACACCTACTCCGAAGGCAAAAAACCGCTCATCAAGCGCGTCATCGCCAAAGGCGGCCAGTGGGTCGACATCGACTTTGCCACCTGGACCGTCTCGGTGGGTGACACGCCCGAGACGATGGAAGTGATCGACGAACCCTACGTTCTGTTCCACGAGGATCAATGGATGGCGGGCTACGCCACCGAAGATCAGTACCCGATGCAGATCGAAGAGGGTCATCTCTTCGTGATGGGTGACAACCGAAACGGTTCGCTCGACAGCCGCGATCCGCTCATCGGTCAGGTCGACGAGCACTACGTCATCGGTCGCGCCGTCTTCCGCCTCTTCCCCCTCCAATCCTTCGGAACCGTCGCATAAAGGAGCGTACGATGCGAGAGATCCAATGGTTCCCGGGGCATATGAAAAAGACCCAGCGCCGCATCACCGAGGAGCTCAAAAACATTGATTTCACCTTTGAACTACTCGACGCGCGCATTCCTCTTTCTTCAAAAAACCCCGATTTGAAAAAACTGACGCAAGGAAAACCGTCCATCGTCCTGCTCGGCAAGAGCGATCTCGCCGATCCGGAGGTGACGCGCGACTTTGTGCGCGCCTTTTCCGAGGACGGATCCTTCGTTTTTTCCTGCGACTGCAAAAGCGGTCAGGGGCTTTCCCCCATTCAGGACGCCGTCCGACGCCTCTGTGCCGAGCGTCTGGAAAAAAACGCCGCGCGCGGCATCCATCGACCGCTTCGCGCCATGATCGTCGGCGTACCCAACGTCGGCAAAAGTGCGCTCATCAACCGCCTCTGCGGCAAAGCGAAGACCAAGGTGGAAAACCGACCCGGCGTCACGCGCGACCTGTCCTGGACGCGCACGTCGCTCGGTTTTGACCTGCTCGACACTCCCGGTGTTCTCTGGCCGAAATTCACCGACCGCGCCGTCGGCGAAAACCTCGCCATCACCGGCGCCATCCGCGACGAAGTGCTCTCTGCCGAGGAGATCGCCTGGGCTCTCTTCTGCCGATTCGCCGCCTTCTATCCCGAAGGACTCAAGGAACGCTACGGCATCACCGATCCCTCCGACTACGACGCAGCCATCACCGCCGTCGCACGCCGACGCGGAATGCTGCTCTCGGGCGGTGTGCCCGACGAGGAACGCGCGGCAAAAGCCCTCATCGACGATTTTCGCAACGGTCGCATCGGCAACTTTACCTTGGAGAGACTCTGATGGATTTTTTGACCCAACAGACCCTCGTGCCGCAAGGGGCACGACTCATCTGCGGGCTCGACGAGGCCGGACGCGGCCCGCTTGCCGGCGACGTCTACGCCGCGGCGGTCATCCTGCCCGACGGCTACATTCCCGAAGGACTCAACGATTCGAAGAAACTCACCGAGAAAAAACGCGAAAAGCTCTTTGACGAGATTCAGGAAAATGCCCTCGCCTTCGCGATCGCAACCGCCACTTCCGAAGAGATCGACGAGATCAACATCTTGAACGCCTCGCTTCTGGCGATGCGCCGCGCGGTGGAAGCCCTCGAAATTGCCCCCGACTATCTCTTGGTCGACGGGAACGTCTACCGTTCGTTTTCTCACCCCGGCCGCGCGGTCGTCAAGGGTGACGCGCTCATCCCTGCCATTGCCGCCGCGAGCATCCTGGCAAAGGTCGCCCGTGACCGCAGCCTGTACGAGCTCGACCGCCTCTACCCCGAATACGGTTTTGCAAAGCACAAGGGCTACCCGACGGCGGCCCACCGCGAGGCGGTTCTGAAATACGGTCCGAGTCCCGTTCACCGCAGAAGTTTCTTAAAGAAGATCCTGCCCGAATAAGATGCAAAGTTTTCACAAAACGCTCGGTGCCGAAGGCGAGAAGATCGCCGCGGAATACCTGACACAACACGGACTCGTCCTCGCGGCGCGAAACGTCGTCACCTCCCACGCGGAGCTCGATCTCATCGCGCTGGATCACGACGATCTCTGTTTTGTCGAAGTCAAGACGATGACCGAACAAAGCAGAAAAGAGTTCGGCGATCCCGCCGAGAAGGTCACGGAAGAAAAACAGCGGCGCATCACGCTTGCCGCTGCGGAGTTTCTCGCAAAGAACGCCCACCGTTTTCCGGACAAAACGCCCCGTTTCGACGTCGTCGAAGTGACGTTTACGTCCAGAAAAGTACTCGTACACCACATCAAAGACGCCTTTGAAGCCCAAAGTGGCTTTCACAAGAAAAAACTGTTTTGAGGTTTCCCATGAAGTATGTTTCCACGCGCCTCGGCGCACCCGTTGTCAGCGCTCCCCAAGCCATCCTGAAAGGACTTGCCCCCGACGGAGGACTCTACGTCCCCACCGAGATCCCCAAACTCGATCTTGACCTTTTGACGGCGGACATCTCCTACGAAGAACTTGCGACACGCATTCTGCTTCCCTTCCTGCCGGAATACAAGGACGTGCTGGCCGACCTGACCCACGCCGCCTACGGCACGGGCCGTTTCGACACTACGCCGCCCACGCCGCTCAAGGCTCTGTCGGGCGACATCTACTCCGAAGAACTCTGGCACGGCCCGACTTCGGCATTCAAAGACATGGCACTGCAACTCATGCCGCGTCTGCTCTCCGCCGCGTTGAAGCTGACGGGGGAAACGCGCGATGCCTGCATTCTCACCGCGACGAGCGGTGACACGGGAAAAGCCGCCCTGGAAGGTTTCTGCGACGTGGAACAGACGAAGATCCTCGTCTTCTACCCCGCACACGGCGTCTCGCCTTTGCAGAAGCGACAGATGACCACCCAGGAGGGTGACAACGTGCGCGTGCAGGCGATCGACGGCAACTTTGACGACGCGCAGACCGCTGTCAAGGAGATCTTCTCCGACGCCGCGCTCGCCGAATCCATCGCCCCCTACGCCTTCCTGTCCAGCGCGAACTCCATCAACTTCGGCCGTCTCGCGCCGCAGATCGTCTACTACGTTCAGGCCTACCGCGATCTGTTGAAGGAGGGGAAGATCGCCCTCGGCGACAAGGTCAACTTCTGTGTGCCGACGGGCAACTTCGGCAACATTTTCGCCTGCTACCTTGCCAAACGGATGGGGCTTCCCGTGGGCAAGCTCATCTGCGCCTCCAACTCCAACAACGTCCTCACGGAATTCTTACAGACAGGTGTCTACGACAAAAACCGCGCCTTCACCACGACCATTTCCCCCTCGATGGACATCCTCGTCTCCTCAAACCTCGAGCGTCTGTTGTACTTCGTCTTCGGCGGAAAGCGCACGAAGATGCTCATGAACGCGCTCAAGACCGAAGGAAGATACGCCCTCACCGAAGAAGAACGCAAAGCCCTCGACGAAAACTTCTACGGTGCGTACTGCTCCGAAGAAAAAACGCGCGAGACGATCAAGTCCACCTTTGAAAAGGAAGGATACCTCATCGATCCGCACACGGCCGTCGGTCTGTTTGTGGCAAACGAATACCGCAGAGCGACCGGAGACAAAGCTCCGATCGTCTGCGGCAGTACGGCAAGTGCTTACAAGTTCCCGCAAAGCGTGCTGGAAGCGCTTGAGATCGACGTCCCCGAAGATGAATTCGAGGCACTCACGCTTCTGTC
>JAFQUW010000108.1 GCA_017408325.1 Clostridia bacterium
AACAGTTGGAGGACGGCATCGAAGGCCACCTCTCGGACGTCATTGCAACCTGCATTTCCATCAAGCGGGACGTCGTCGGTCGGGACGAATTTGACCGCGGCGAGAGAAAGGCACTCAATCTCGGACACACCCCCGCGCACGCCGTTGAATCTCTCTCCGACTTTACCATCCCTCACGGTGCTGCGGTCGCGATGGGGCTTTCCCTGATGAGTCACGCCTATCTTTCCAAAACGGACGCTGCGCGCGTCGACGCACTGCTGACGCGCTACGGCTTGGAGACGCGATCGCCCTATCGGGCCGATGAACTTGCCCGAGCCGCCCTTTCCGACAAGAAGCGCGAAAACGACACGCTCACACTCATTGCGCCCGAGGACATCGGCAATCACTGTTTGCTGGAAACTCCGGTGCCGCAACTCAACGGCATCTTCTCCCGAGGCCTCAAATGAATCTCGTCATTCACTCCCGTCCGCTTTCGGGAACGGTGTGCGTGCCTTCGTCAAAATCCGCCGCGCACCGCGCACTGATCTGCGCCGCCTTTTCCGATGCTCCGACGCGCGTTAAACTCCGCGGACTCTCCGAGGACATTCGCGCCACAGTGCGCTGTCTGTCGGCACTCGGTGCCGAGATCACCGAAGAAAACGGCGCACTCTGCGTCACGCCTGCAAAAACGGTGCCGAAGGATGCCGTTCTTGACTGTTCAGAAAGCGGATCGACGCTTCGGTTTCTCATGCCGATCTGCGCCGCGCTCGGCGTACACACGACCTTCGTCTGCCACGGCCGACTCGCCTCGCGCCCGATGGACGACCTTACTCTTGCCCTCTCTCAGCACGGGATCACCTTCTCCGGCACACACGAGATCCGCGGGCAACTGACGGGCGGTACCTTCCGTCTGCGCGGCGACGTCTCTTCCCAGTACCTCACGGGTCTTCTGTTTGCGCTGTCGCTGTTGGAGGGCGAAAGCGAAATTCGCCTTTCCACAAAACTGGAAAGTGCTTCCTACGTCGCGCTGACCACGAGCATTCTCAGCGAGTTTTCCGCGAGCATCCGACAGGACAAAAACTCCTATTTTGTTCGCGGCGTCTCACGCTTCCGCGCCCCTTCGACGTATGAAGTCGAGGGCGACTATTCCGCATCCGCCTTTTGGTTGGGAACGGGGGTGCGCGTGTGCGGCCTCAGGCCGGACAGTCTGCAAGGAGACTCTGCCATCGTCTCGATCCTGCGTCAGGCGGGGGCAGAGATCAAGGAAGAAGATGGCGTTCTTCAAGCCGTCACACCGCCCCGCTTGCCACTCATGGCGGGGGCGGAAGACATTCCCGACCTCGTCCCGCCGCTTGCGGTCCTCTGTGCCGCTGTAAAAGGCGAGAGCCGCATCACGGGTGCGGCAAGACTCCGTTTCAAAGAAAGCGACCGCATCCAAAGCACGCTCGCGCTTCTCACCGCCCTCGGCGTCGATGCCAAGGAGCTTCCCGACGGCCTTGTGATCCGTTCGGACGGGCGTCTGTCGGGCGGCACGGTGGACGCGATGGGCGACCATCGGATCGCGATGAGTGCCGCGCTTGCCTCACATTTCGCAGACGGAGACGTCACGGTTCTCGGCGCCGAATGCGTCAACAAGTCGTATCCCGACTTTTGGGAAGATTTCACCGCACTCGGCGGTGCGATCTCCCGAGTCTGACAACAGAAAGGATCCTTTTATGTCCTCCACCTTCGGTCAAAACATCAAATTTTCCATCTTCGGGCAGTCGCACTCCGAGAAGATCGGTGTCGTCATCGACACCCTCCCCGCAGGCTTTTCGCCCGATTTCGAGCGTCTTTCTGCTTTCTGCGCCCGACGCACCGCCGTCGGAAAAGAGGGTACGACCGCCCGAAAAGAAACGGACACCCCCGAGATCGTCTCCGGCCTCGTCGACGGACACACCTGCGGTGCGCCGCTCTGCGCACTGATCGCAAACCGTGACGTACGCTCCTCCGACTACGAGGAATTAAAGGTTCTTCCCCGACCCTCGCACGCCGACTACCCTGCCTCAGTCAAGCACGGCGGCTTTCAGGACGTGCGCGGCGGCGGACATTTTTCCGCACGCCTAACCGCGCCCTTCGTCTTTGCCGGTGGGCTCGTGATGCAGTTGCTCGAAGAAAAGGGGGTGCGCATCGCCTCGCGCATCCGCCGCGTCGGAACCGTCGAAGACCGTCCCCTTGATCCTGCAAACGTGGACGGGGCACTTCTGGACGAACTGTTGCAAAAGCCCTTTCCGACCATCGGCGATCCGGCGCCCTTTCAAGAGGAGATCCGCAAAGCACAAGCCGACTGCGACAGCGTCGGTGCGGTGATCGAGTGCTTCGTTACTGGGCTGCCCGTCGGTATCGGCGAACCGATGTTTGACTCCCTGGAGAGCCGAATTTCCTCTCTCGCCTTCTCTATCCCCGCCGTCAAAGGGATCGAATTCGGCGCAGGATTTGCACTCTGCGAAATGCGCGGTTCGGTCGCAAACGACCCTTACTTCATCGACGAAACGGGCTCGATCAAAACCAAGACCAACCGCAACGGAGGCATCCTCGGCGGTCTTTCCACGGGCATGCCGCTCATCTTCTCCGTCGCCTTCAAGCCCACTCCTTCCATCGGGCTGCCGCAACAGACGGTCAATCTAAAAACGAAGCAGGAAGAGACCCTGACCGTCCGCGGACGTCACGATCCCTGCGTCGCCCTGCGTGCACTGCCGATCGTGGAAAGTGCCGCAGCCCTCGCTCTTTGCGATTTCCTTCTCTAACCTCCCCCGAAAGGTGTTACGCTTCTATGGACATTCAAAACATTCGAGACGAGATCAACGAGATCGACGACCGACTCGTTGAACTCTTCGTACGACGCATGCAGATCGCCCAAGACGTCGCAACGTACAAAAAAGAACACAACCTCCCCGTCACGGATCGCACCCGTGAGCGTGAAGTGATCTATCGTCTCACGGAAAAAGTGGATCCTGCGTTTTCCTCGTACACAAGATCCCTCTACCAAAAACTCTTCGAACTCTCAAAGACCTACCAAAGCGCACTTTTGTCGGGCGAATCCTCGCTTGTCAAGCAGATCTCCTCGGCGCTTGAAACGACCGAAAAACGGCTGCCCGCACGGGCAAAGATCGCCTGTCAGGGCACGGAAGGCGCGTATTCGCAGCTTGCCGCCGACCGTATCTTCCCCACGCCCTCGGTCGAGTTTTTCGACAGTTTTGACGCGGTTTTCCGCGCCGTGGACAGCGGACTCTGCCGCTACGGCGTACTGCCGATCGAAAACAGTACGGCAGGCTCGGTGACGGCGGTCTACGAATTGATGCAAAAATACCGTTTTTACATCGTCGGCGGGGCACGCCTCTGCGTCGGGCACGCACTTCTGGCACCGAAGCATACCAAGCTCTCCGACGTGCGTGAAGTGTATTCCCACGAACAGGCACTCGCCCAATGTTCCGACTACTTAAAACAGATGGACGGTGTCGTTGTCACCCCCGCCAAAAACACCGCGCTTGCCGCCAAGGAACTTGCCGAATCCGGTCGGCGCGACGCGGCCGTCATCTGTTCGGCGGACTGCGCCCAGCTCTACGGACTGTCCGTTCTGGAGCACTCGGTCGCCAACACCGAAAACAACCACACCCGTTTCATCTGCATCGCCAAGGAACTCGAGATCTATCCCGGGGCGGATCGCACCGGGCTGATGATGCGTTTGCCGCACAAACCCGGTTCCCTCTACGCCCTGCTTTCCCGTTTCGACGCACTCGGCATCAACCTCTCAAAACTTGAAAGCCGTCCGATCGCGGGAACGGATTTTGAATTTATGTTCTACTTTGACGTCGACGCATCCGTCTACGACGAAAACCTGCTGAGTCTCCTTTCTCAACTGGAAGCGGAGATCCCGGGTCTCGTCTATCTCGGCAGTTACCATGAGTGCTGATCTCAAAACCGGGCTGCTCGGTCGCACGCTGTCGCACAGCATCTCTCCTTTTCTCCACGAAAAGCTGGGCGACGCCGCCTACCGTTTTTTTGAGATCGAGCCGGAAGATCTTGAGGTCTTTCTCTCATCCGACGTCTGGGACTGTCTCAACGTAACGATTCCTTACAAGCAAGCGGTGATCCCCTTCTGCACCGCACTGACCGAGCGTGCCAAAGCCGCAGGGGCAGTCAACGTCCTCTTAAAAAAAGACGGCAAACTCTACGGTGACAACACGGACGTCGAAGGCTTCCGCGCCCTGGTGGACGGCATCGACTTTGTCGCTCGGAAAACAGTCATTCTCGGAAAAGGCGGCGCGGCGCACATGGCGCGTGCGGTGTGTCTGGAAAAAGGGGCCTCCGAGGTGCTCTTCGTCTCCCGTTCGGGCGAGGTAACCTTTTCGGACACCGCACATTATTGCGACGCTGAGATCCTCGTCAATGCGACTCCCGTCGGGATGTACCCAAACACGGAGGAATCCCCCGTCGACCTGTCTCGATTCACCAAGCTCAAGCACGTCGTCGACCTCGTCGCAAATCCCTTGCGCACCACACTCTGTCTGGAGGCGGAGTCGCGCGGCATCGACGCCCGCGGCGGCCTCTTGATGCTCGCGGTGCAGGCACACGAGGCACAGTGCGTCTTCCGCGGAAAAACGCCCTTGCTCACGCGCAGAAAGCTCTATCAAGAGGCGCTTTCCCACTCCCTGCACGTCGTGCTTGTCGGAATGCCCGGATGCGGAAAGACCACGTTGGGAAAACGTCTGTCCGAAGAGCTCTCTCTTCCCTTTTTCGACACCGACGCGCTCATCGAAGAAAAAGCCGGATGCACCATTCCCGAACTGTTCCGCGCCAAAGGTGAGGCGTATTTCCGCGAGATGGAAACCCAAGTGCTGCGCGAACTCTCGGCTGCAGATGCCTGCATCGTTGCCACGGGCGGCGGTGCTGTTTTAAAAGACGAGAACCGCCGACTCCTGAAGCAAAACGGACTCGTCGTCCACCTCGACTGTCCCGTGGAAGAGCTTTCGCGCGAGGGGCGTCCCCTCTCCGTCGATGCACAAGCAGTCGAACATATGGCACGGGAGCGCGAGCCGTTTTATCGGGCAGCACGCGACCTGCACTTTTCCTTTTCCAAAC
>JAFQUW010000109.1 GCA_017408325.1 Clostridia bacterium
CTGTGCGCCACCGAGTTTGAAGATGCGCGAAACGCCCGCGATCTTTGCCGCCGCCAAAATGACGGGGGCGATCTTGCCCTCTCGGGCAGGGGTCGTCATCACGATCTCACTGCAGCCGGCAAGCTGTGCCGGGATCGCGTTCATCAACACGGAGGACGGGTACGCCGCGGTGCCACCCGGAACGTAGAGTCCGACCTTCTCGATGGGGGTGATCTTCTGTCCGAGGACGGTTCCGTCCGCGCGACGGATCTCAAAGCCTTCGCGCACTTGATTCTTATGGTAGGCGCGGATGTTTTCCGCCGCCTCACGCAAAATCGCGCAAAACTCTTCTCCGACGGTGGCAAACGCCTCCTCGATCTCCGCTTCGCTGACTTCAAAATCCGAAAGATCCGCCTTGTCAAAACGAAGGCAGAACTCACGAAGAGCCTCGTCGCCGCGCACCTTCACCGCCTCCAAAATCTCCGAGACGGCGGCTGTGACGTCCACCTTTTCTTCCACACGGGCAAGGATCGCTTCCTCGCCGAGTTCGTTCCAATTCAAAATCGGTATCATCTTACTTATCTCTTTTCCGAAAGTTCGGCCGCAAGGGACGCGTTTAAGCGGTCGATCTGTGCTTTCTTAAACTGGTAAGAGGAACGGTTTGCGATCAGACGGGCGCTGATGGGCAAAAATTCCTCCACGACCGCAAGGTCGTTTTCTTTCAACGTGGTTCCCGTCTCCACGATGTCCACGATGACGTCGGTCATCCCGAGGATCGGGGCAAGTTCGATCGAGCCGTTGAGATGCACGATCTCAATGTCACGGCATTTTGCGGCGTAATGTCGTTTGGCGATCGAGACAAACTTCGTCGCCACGCGCAGGGTGCGCGAGGGATCGTCGACGTAGCCGCGACGGGCGGCGACCGCCATCCGGCACTTGCCCACGCCGAGATCACAGAGTTCGTAAACGTCGGGGGCGTATTCCAGGAGAATGTCGCGGCCAGCAACGCCGATATCGGCGGCACCGCGCTCGACGTAGATCGGCACGTCCGAGGGCTTCACCCAAAAATAGCGCACACCGCTCTGCGGATTCTCAAAGATCAGTTTGCGGCTGTCCTCTAAGATCTCGGGACATTCAAAGCCCGCACGGGCGAACATCTGATACACTTTTTCGCCGAGTCTGCCTTTGGGCAGAGCAACGTTGAGCAGTTCCTTCATGCCGTCACCTCCTCGGGCAGGCGATCCAGATACACGGCAAAGCCGACGGCCGCCGCCTGTTTTCCGAGCCGACGCATCAATTTGTCGTAGCGACCGCCCGAAAGCAGGGCGCGGGAAGCACCCGCTACGTAGCCGGAAAAGACGAGACCGTTGTAAAAACGGCGGTTCGGCAACACGGAGGAATCGAAGATGACGCGATCTCCGAACGCAGCCAGCGCGGGACTTTGTGCGAGAGCCTGAAGATTCTTCAGTACGTTTCGCATCTCCTCTCCGACCGCAAGCGGCAGAAGTACGTCCGCTGCTTTTCCGAGAGGCAACGAAGTATTTATGACGGTCACGAGAAGTTTGGTCAGAGACTCGCCGACGCCGTTCTTCTCGCAGAGACGGCGCGCTTCCACGGCGTTTTTCGTATGGATACAGACCGCGAGTTCCTCCTCGGCTCCCTCGACGAGGGACATCTCGGAAAAGAGAGCTTCCACCACACCGAGATCCGACACGGAAAGCACGAAGTCTTCCGATACTTCTTTTAAACAGGCGGCGGCAAGAGAGAGGATCTCCTCAGTCTCCGCCTCCCCGAGATCGCCCATGCACTCGACACCCGACTGCAGGATCTCGGAAAAGCCTCCGCTCTGTGCAGGACGGTAGACCGTCTCGTTGTAGTAGAGCTTTTTGAGCGCGTCGCGGCTGTCGTAATTCTTTGCGATCGACAGGGTGACGTCGGGCTTGAGCGCCATCAACACGCCGTCGGTGTCGGTAAAGGTAATAACCTGCGGACTGACGAGGAACTCCTTGTTTGACGCGTAGAGGTCGTATTCCTCAAACTTACTCATCCGATACGGGGCAAAGCCGCACTCTCGATACAGGCGGCGAAGCGCAAACGAGACCCGTTCCCGATCGGTCATCAAAGACTCGTAATCCATCACTTCTCCTCCTCTTTTGCAAGACGGGAGAGAATGCGTTGATAGCCGCCTCCTCCGTAAAGGACGCACTTGTTCACACGGCTGATGGTCGCGGAGGACGCGCCGGTCTCTTTTCCGATCTGGTTGAAGGTCTTTTTCTCCAGAAGATTCTTTGCCACGTCAAGTCGTTGCGACATCTCGATGATCTCGTTGACCGTGCAGAGATCCTCCAAAAACGCGCTGCAATCTTCCTCGGTTTCCAACGCGAGGATCGCGCGGAACAGTTCCTTAGCCTGTCGGGTTTTCAGTGGGGACATAATCCACCTCCTTGATTTATGGTCATATGTTATCACTTTAGCACACTAAAGTCAAGGGGTTTTGCAAGGTTTTTCGGGCGTTTTTTGCGTTTTTTTCGAAATGATCCGCAAAAAAGGACGCCTTCCCGCCGTCTGCGGACGGACGCCGCTGTTTCTTTCTTCTTGTGTTTTGACGCGATTCATAGTACAATGAAAAAAACGACGCTTGAGGTACGACATGAAAATCAAAGAGATCCGCCTCTCCTACGGCGAGACGAAACAACTCGAAAAGAAGAAGCACCGCCGCCCGAGAAAGCCCTTTTTCCTCATCGGCGCGCTCGTGCGGCTTCTGTCGCTTCCCACTCTTTGGAAAACGAAGTTTTCCTTTGACGCATCGGGTCTGAAACGCGCCGGAAAAGGCCCGTACCTGATCTTGATGAACCACTCAAGTTTCACGGACATGAAACTTGCCTACCGCATCTTTTATCCGCGCCACCCCTTCTCGATCGTCTGCACGACGGACGCCTTCATCGGGAAAGCTTGGCTTTTGCACCTGATGGGCTGTATCCCGACGCAGAAATTCGTCACCGACGTCAGCCTCGTGCTCGATCTGGTGCACGCGGTCAAAGCAAACGGTGTCAGCGTCCTGCTCTACCCCGAGGCCGGCTATTCCCTCGACGGAACGGCAACGGTGCTCCCGAAAAAATTCGGTCAGCTCGTCAAAAAGCTTGAGGTCCCCGTCCTGATGGTCAAAACCGAGGGTGCGTTTTTACGCGATCCGCTCTACAACGCGCTGCAGCTCAGAGACGTGCGCGTCTCGGCAAAGGTCGACTGTCTGTTCACGAAGGACGAGCTTTCTTCCGCGTCGGTCGAAGAGATCGATCGAGTGGTCGGCGACGCCTTCACATTCGACGCGTGGCGCGAGCAGGAAGCCGCCGGCACTCTCGTCACCGAAGCACACCGCGCGGACTTTTTGCACCGCGTGCTCTACCGCTGTCCCGCCTGCGGGGCGGAGGACAAGACCGAAGGATGCGGCACGACCCTCACCTGTCACGCCTGCTCAAAGGTCTATCGTCTGGAAGAAAACGGAACCCTCACTTCCGACGGCGGCGCAGAGTTTTCCTACGTTTCCGACTGGTTTGCCTGGCAGCGCGAGTGCGTGAAGCAGGAGCTTCTCAAAGGCGGCTACAAACGGGAATGGCGCGTGGACATTGCGCTCGTGCGCGATCACAAGGGGCTCTACCGCCTCGGCGAAGGCACGCTGACCCAGACGGACGAAGGACTCCGGCTCGTCAGCGACGACGGGGAGCTCGACTACACCCAGTCCGCAAAATCCTCCTACTCCCTCAACGTCGACTACCACTGGTACGAGATCGGCGACGTCATCGGGCTCGGCACGCGAAAGGAACTCTATTACTGTTTCCCGAAGGACCGATCCGAGAGCGGCGTTACAAAGGCGCGTCTGGTCGCCGAGGAACTCTACAAACTCAAGACCGAAGCGTAACGAAGAACAAAAAAAGACCGAAGAAATCTTCGGTCTTTTTTGATTGGCTGCAGGTTCAGGAAGCGGTCGTCTGAAAGGCAGCTTTGTATTCCGCGACGGCGGACTCGATGAGCATACGAAGCTCGAGTTCCCCGATCTTGATGCCGCGTTCGGAGAGCATTTCCGTTGCGGCAGAGATGGCCTTTCCCAGCTTCTCTTCCCCACCGAGATCACGGTAGATCTGTTCGACTGCCTTGACGCAAGTGGAGACGATCTGCTGTTTTTCGCGGTCGTTGACGTAGGTCTCGTAGAGGCGCTTTGCCACCATTCCGAGATAGCCCATCACGGCAGTCAGTGCCGCGGAGATGAGCGTCGGTCCGTACTGAGTCAAAAAGAGGTGAAACACTTCCATCTTCTCACGCCCTTTCCACGTATTCGTCGGCGACCCAGGAGTTGAGCTCGCGGATCAGAACGCGACCCGAAAGGACCTGTGCGACGGTGTATTTTTGACCGAGATAGCGGCTCGGCACCTTGACCCCGTTGGTGTAGACCGCGCCTTGCTTGATCTTCACCCTGTCCCCCGTTCGGTAACCCTTCTGTTCCTCGGGCTTCTGCGGCGCGGCGGCGGAGACTTTTTTCACGTAGCGGTTTTCCACCCAGGAGTACAGTTCGCGCACCAGAACGCGGCCGACGCCCGTCTGTGCGACGGTGTAGGTCTTTCCGATATACTGCGCGGGCACTTTGACCCCGTTGGTGTAGACGGCACCCTTGACGAGGGTGATCCCGTCGCCTTCGCGAAACGCGGCATCCACCGTCTTTTCGGGAAGTTCTTCGTCCGTCTTTGCGTCGTAGACGCCGAGGCGGTTCGGAATGCCGCTGTAGGCGCAGATATCAAGACTCTCCGTGGAGAAGCCCTGCGGGCGCAGCTCCCAGTGGAGGTGGGCGCCGTAGGCCTTACCCGTGTCGCCCATGATGCCGATCACCTGCCCCTTTTTCACGCGTTCCCCTGCACGCACGAGACGCTGCGAGAGGTGGCAATGATAGAGACGGCGACCGTCGTCGAGGTCGAGGCGGACGTAGTTTCCCCACTCCCAAGTCTTATTCTGTCGGTCGGTGACCATCGTACTGACGGCGACGGTGGCATCCTCCACGGCGACGATGCGAGTCGAGGAGGTTCCGACCAAGTCAATGCCTTTGTGGAACTCGCCTCCGCGCTCTCCGTAAAGGCTGGTGACGCGGACGTCACCGGATTCAAATGGATTTTTCATTTTGATTTTCGTCTTTCCTTTCTTTACAGTCGTCCGATGACGAGCGTGACGGCACCTGCGATCGCCGCAAGGACGGCGGTGAGAAGATACGAAAGCGCACTTCTTTTGTAGTAGCGCAAGTCTTCGCCCGGCGCGCGTTCCACGCACGAAAGTCTTCGCTCGGTATCGGACAGTTTTTCCTCGAAGGAGGACAGTTTCTGTGAGATCCCCTCACAGAGCACGGTCAGATGGGAGAGTTGATGCACCTCCCGTTTGATCTCGTCGATCTGGTGAAAAATATTCTTTTCGTTGGTCTCGAGCGCGGCGGTGCGCTCACCCAATGCGCGCGTTTCCATCCCTTACCTCACAAAGACCAGAACGTGGTTTTCATCCACGCGGCGCATGACGTAAAAGGGACTGTATCCCTCGCTCTTCGCAGCGACACCCGCGCCCGCGCTCCTCACGAGATCGCCTGCCGAAAGCGTACCGTCGTCGCAGCAGACGAGTTTTCCGACAAGCCCGATCTTCGCCCACTCGCGACGTTCTTCACGGGGAACGTAACGGCGCGAAGCGTCGAAATCTTCCGAGAGAAGGGGGGTCTCAACACCTGACGCATCCTTCTTTGTCAAGATACGCCCGAAGACGTCTCTTTGGTACTGACCGCACCAGTTTTCGCTTGCCGCGTCGCCGAGGACGGCGGGGTGCGCGGAGACGATCCCGAAGGGGACGTCCCCTTCTCCGGACAGACGGATCTTGTCGCCGCAAAGCGTAACGAGTCTGCCGACGCGATCCTCTCCTTTCGGATTTCCGTCCGCCCACTCAAAGAGTTCCGCGTAGTCCGCGCCGCTCGTGGTATAGGCGGCATTTGCATAAGTGCGTCCTTCGTAACTCACGCGAAAAGCGTTGCTCTGTGCTTCTTGGGTGCCGTTTCCGATCACCAGTGCGTTTCCGCCGGTTCCGCTTCTCAGCCCCCCCTGCGTCAAACGGTTGTGGTGGCCGAAAACCACCTGATCGCGGTCGCCGGTCAACTCGTTTCCAGAAAGCAGGGCGCGCGTCGGAAACAGCGTTCCGACCGCTTGATACACCGAGAACCGAGTGGACTCATCCCCGCGGGCGAACATGTGATAGCGCGAGAAATTGTCCGCACTTCCGGCGCGGAAACTGACGCGCACGTAGCCTTCCTCTTCGACGTCAAACACCAGACACTCCGTCTCCGACGTCTGATCCGAACCGTAAAAAGAGAGTAGATTTTTCTGTTTGTCGTACAGTGCGGCATTGAAGATCATATTTCCGCCGACGATGCGGCGGTAGACGTATCTGCCCTTTTCCACGGAGATGTACGGGGAAATGGAGTAAGCGGTGGCGCGCACCGTCGAGCCGTCACTCGCCAGATAATATCCGGCCGTGACGCGCGGATCGGACGGATTTAATAGGTTGATCGCGTCTGCCGGGAGGTAGAACTCCTCGGCAAGGGCTTCTTCGTCCACCGTCGCGCGTCCCGGGCGGATCCCCTCCTGCCAGGGCTCCCAAGCGGTTTCTTCGGCGGTGCCGGAGCGACGGGAAAACAGCCTCAGCACCGGATCGTCTTCTCGGCGATA
>JAFQUW010000110.1 GCA_017408325.1 Clostridia bacterium
CCAAGTGTCTCCGGATTTTCCGTACAAATAAAATGTTGTTCCGCCGACTGTTTGCGAAGAATACGCAGACAAAGCGCTGTCGGTCCATCCGCGCTCAGTATAATACTGGCATTTAATTCCGCCCCAAGTGCCGGCCCAAGGCCCCGAGTAACCACCTCCGCTTGATGTTTGCGCATATTTACTATAATTATACTGCGTTTTATAGGTTGCGCCGATTGTCTGAGTCTCTACTTGACGAGAATCGCTTGCGCTAACTGCGCTGTTAGACCAATTACTCCAATTACCGTATTCACTCCACGCTGAAGTAGTTTTGGTAGAATCCAACGTATATCCGGACACCGAAGAAGAATTGGACGTGATCCATTGTGTTTTATCGTATGTCCACTTTTCATCTACTATCAAAGTATCTTCGGGCACCTCGGATGCCAAAACCCAATCTGATACAGGATTTTCCTTCCACTTTGCTACCAGAATCACAGGGCGAAAATGAATGGGCGCCAAATCGCTTGATTGAATTAGTGTTCCATCCTCTGTGTGCCAACCGACAAACTCATATCCCTCTCGCTTAGGAGTCGGAAGGTTTCCGAATTCTTTCCCGCAAATTGCCGAAGCCCCTGTCAAATCACACGTCCCTTCAGCGGCATCGAAAATCAATTGGTAGGTTTGAGCATCTTCCCAACCGGACAGAAACTTGGAAAGGAACGTCAAGTCTCCGATGGTGCAAACGCCGTCGCCGTCATAATCGAACAACTCACAGCCATCGTTCGTTGTCCAACCGGAAATCAGCTGGGCGAACAATGTCAAATCCCCAATGCCCACAACTCCGTCTCCGTCAATGTCGCCCTCGACATCGGCCAAAGCCACAAAAGGAATGTCATTCTCCGCGGCATAGGTCTCCGCCGCGCTTCCGGTGTAGCCGTAGATAGTGAGATTCTCACAACCATCGAAAGCCCCTGTATCAATACTTGTCACACTCCCAGGGATAGTAACAGACGTCAGACCAGTACAACCATTGAAGGTGCCGTACCAAAGAGTGGTTATTCCATTCGGCAGAGTGACAGCAGTCAATCCAGTACAACCCCAGAAAGCATTGCCTCCAATACTGTTTACACTGTTCGGAATAGTGACAGAAGTTAGACCATCACAGTTGTGAAATGCCCTAGGTTCAATGTTAATCACACTACCCGGGATGGTGTAAGAACCCACTTTTTCGGCAGGACAACAAATTAAAGTTGTTTGATTTTTATCAAACAAAACTCCATCCAAGGAAGAATATTCAGTGTTTGAGGGAGAAACAGAAATAGTAGTCAAATTGTCGCAGCAATCGAAGGCCACAAAACCAATATAAGTTACACCGTCGGGAATTGTAACCGAGGTAAGGCTGGTGCAACCATAGAAAGCTTCGCCGCCAATGCTGGTCACGCTGTCGGGAATTTCAACAGAGGCCAGCGTGGTGCATTCAAAGAGAGCTCCACCACCAATACTTGTCACGCTGTCTGCAATGTTGATGGCGGTCAAGCGAGTACAACCAAAGAAAGCATAGTCCCCAATGTTTGTCACACCATTCTCAATTACAACTGAGGTAATTTCACGCCCCCAAGGAGCCAATTTCTCCCAATCATAATCCGCCATCGCACCATTGCCGCTGATGGTAAGGACAGTGCCATCGAGAGTCCAAATGCAATCGCCGGTCGTGCCGGTCAGAATCTCGGGCTCTTCTTCAATTGCCACAAAGGGAATAGCATTCTCCGCAGCGTAGGCTTGCGTAGCGCTGTCTTTGTATCCACACAAAACAAAATCAGCGGAAACATCTTTGAAAGCATATAAGCCAAAACTTGATACACTCTTGGGAGCAATAACCGAAATCAATTGCTTGCACTGAATAAACGCCGCTTGGCCGATGGTCACCACGCCATCCGGAATTTGATATTCAACCATTGGAGAATTGGCGGGAAAACGAATCAATGTCGTTAAATCTTTTGTAAACAAAACGCCGTTTTCCGTCGCGTAATTCTGATTATCATCCGAAATAACGATTTCTGTAAGACTGGAACAGCCGGAAAAAACGGAGTCTCCAAGTGTTTCCAGTCCTTGCGGAAGACTTATGTTAACCAATTGACTACACCCTTGAAACGCATAGCTGTCAATCAGCTTCACTCCATCCGAAAGTTCAATCTCGGTCAATTCAGAGCAATTCAAAAACGCAGCCCCACCGACTTTGACAACGCTCTCCGGAACACTGACAAAGGATAAAGAGCAATCCTCAAAAGCATAGCCCGCAATTTCTGTCACCGGATAGCCGCCAATTTCTGCTGGAATCACAATCTCGTCAGACACGGAAGGATCGCAATCCGTAATCGTAATTTGCCCATTGGAAACAGAATAACTCAACGGGCCGTACCGATTGGAAACCGTCACGTTTTTCCAGTTACTTTGCACATTATCAAGATTTGGACGCGAAATAACAAAAGCAGTATACGTTCCTTCGTCAACGCCGGTAAAAGTATGATAATTAGTAGAAACAGATGCGCTGTATTTCAAATGCTCCCAGCCGTTACCACCATACAAAAGATACACGTCGTAATGAGTCGCATTCGCACACGCACTCCAAGAAAGACTTACTTGGTTGCCGGCACTCGTGGCCGATTGCAAAACCGGAACGTCGGCAAACGGGGAAACCGTTAGTGCCACCCAATTACTTTGCGCACTGCTGTCATCGGAATTGGGACGTGCAATGACAAAAGCCGCATACTCACCGGGTGCTACACTCGAAAATGTACAAATGCTTGTTCCCGCCCCAAGATTTGCAGAATACATAACGTCTCCCCATCCCCAGGGGGATTGAATCAAATACACGTCGTAACTTGTGGCATTGTTGACAGCACTCCAGTTCACGGTCACGTTGGTGCCGTAAGAAGAAGCCGTAATCGTGGGAACTCCGACACTTATGGCCGTATATTTTGCTGTCAGCACACTGACGATCTCCGCATACGTCCACTGTCCGCAAAGACCGTCTGATGTCAAGCCGTGTGCGGATTGAAACGCGGCCACAGCGTTTGTTGTATTTGTACCATAAACACCGTCCACGCTTCCGCAGTTATAGCCGAGATCGTTGAGTGCCATTTGAACGAATCTGACTGCATTGCCAGAAGATCCGTTTCTTAACGTTGCTCCGGGATAAGCGGGGTAAGTAGAAGGATTCGTGATGTCAATTGCTGCCGGGGGGTAACACGTCTCGCAACCACTTACCTTTTTCGTGTTACCGGTATAAGAAGTTGCTCCACAATCAGAGCATTGTGTGTATTCTTTATGAGGGTGTGCGCCTTCATAATAAGTTCCCAAGCAATGAATGTGTTCTACAAATTCCAGATTTTTCGCAACAACATAGCATTTGTCACCGTTGTATGATAATTCATACCAATAGTTCCCCTTGCAGTTCAACACTCGAGCTGTTACCGTAAATCTGCCGCTTGTCACATGAGTGACTTCGTTGCATCCTTGATACGGGCCTTTGCGGATATAGGCAGTAGCACCCGATTTTACTTTGTAAGTTCCGGCACACGAAATATCTCGTCCATTGTCATAAGGAAATTGCCAGCCACACCCAGTGCAAACACCTTTGTCGTTATACTGATCACCAACCGCCGGGTGGTCGTGCATAACAGCGGGTATATAATTAATAACGCCAACATTGTTGTTGGTTCTGTATGAAGTTCCTCTACCTCCATCATATATTTCAAAGTGAAGGTGCGGACCAGTGGAGATTCCTGTATTTCCAACATAACCAATCACTTGCCCCTGAGCAACATAAGCGCCCACAGATGTGTTAAATGCGCTCATATGCGCATACAGCGTGTATTTATTATCTCCATGATTGATTTTTACATAATCTCCCCAACCAGATCCATTGTCTTTCTGCACCTCGATAACAGTCCCACTTTTTGAGGCAATAATAGGCGCGCCATTGCATCCAGTGGCTGCTATATCGATGCCATAATGCATTTTCCCGTAAGATTCGCGCCATCCATATGGGCTGGTTACATTAGTCGTATAGGGCAAGGGCCACATCCAATATGGCTCAGCCGCACTGACCAAAATTGTTGAAAGCGGTGCGAGCAGCGCCGAGAGCATACAGATAGTAAGCACCAGCGAAGTGAATTTTTTCATAACGTTTCTCCTCCCAATAAAAAAGTGCGCAGCCGAAGCTGCGCACGAAAAACGCATAACTCCGATTGCTGCGACACAATTTCAAACACACACTACAAGTATGCCGAAAAGAGTATGCGTTTTTACCGAAAGGTAAAAAGACATACCTGTATTGTGTCCTATGAAATTGTGTCGCAAACGTAGTTTAGCACTTTTTTCTTCGTTTGTAAACACTTCTTTCGTTTTGTATCACCCATGCTCTTCTTTTCTTGCGCTTTTTTTCAGATGTGTTATAATAGGGGAAACACTTGATTCAAACGAAGGTTGAACGATGCTCAAGAAATTTTTAAGTTACTACAAGCCGCACAGGGTGATCTTCACGCTGGACATGGCGGCGAGTCTGGCGATGTCGATCATCGGCATCTTTTATCCGATTCTGACGAGAAGTCTCGTGGACGGGTTTTCTTCCGGCTCACCCGACTACAACGTGATCATTTGGGGCGGAGCGGGACTGCTCGCGCTGTACGTGATTCGGATGCTGTTAAACTACTTCATCCAGTACCAGGGGCACGTGATGGGCGTGAAGATGCAGGCGACGATGCGCCGTGAGATGTTCGACCATCTCCAGCGCCTCCCCTTCTCGTACTACGACGACCACGAGACGGGCAAGATCATGAGCCGTATGACCAACGACCTCTTTGAGGTCAGCGAGCTTGCGCACCACGGGCCGGAGAACGTGATCATCACCTCGATCACCGTGCTCTGCTCGTTTGTCTACCTCTCGACGGTCAACCTGCTCTTGACGCTGATCATCTTCCTTGCCACGCCCTTCCTCTTTTTCATTGCGCTTTCGCTTCGCACGCGGATGAAAAACGCGTTCAAGAAGAGCCGCGAGGCCGCCGCGACCATCAACGCCGCGCTGGAGTCGAGCATCTCGGGCGTGCGCGTGACGAAGGCCTTCGACAACACCGAGGTCGAGACGGAGAAGTTTGAGGTCGGAAACCGCGAATTCGTTGAGTCGAGAAAGGAAGCCTACCACTCCATGGGCCTGTTCCACTCCTCGACCTCGTTTATCACCAACGCCTTCAACGTCATCGTCCTCGTCGCAGGCGGCATCTTCCTCTACCTCGGGCAGATCGAGCTTGCCGACTACTCCGCCTTCATCGTCTCCGTCAACCTCTTTTTGACCCCGATGACGACGCTCATCGGCTTTATGGAGCAGTACCAGAACGGCGTCACGGGCTTTTCGCGCTTTCTCGAGGTGCTTGAGGAAACACCGGAGGAAGACACACCCACCGCCCGCGAGATCAAAAACGTGCAGGGCGAGATCGTCTTTGAGAACGTCTTCTGCGACTACGGCACGGGGCGCGAGGTCCTGCGCGGCGTCGATCTGAAGATCGAGCCGGGGAAAAAGTTCGCGCTCGTCGGCGAGTCCGGCGGCGGAAAAACGACGATCTGTCACCTCATTCCGCGCTTCTATCCCACAAGCGCAGGGCGCATTCTCATCGACGGCGTCGACGTGCGCGATTTCACGCTCTCCTCCCTTCGCCGCGCCATCGGAATCGTCCAGCAGGACGTCTTCCTTTTCAACGCGAGCATCAAAGAGAACATCCTCTACGGCAAGCCGGACGCCACGGACGAGGAGGTCGTCGCGGCGGCAAAGCGCGCCAACATCCACGACTTTATCCTCTCGATGCCCGACGGCTACGACACCGAGATCGGCGAGCGCGGCGTGCGCCTCTCGGGTGGCCAGAAGCAACGTCTGTCCATCGCGCGCGTTTTCTTAAAAAATCCGCCGATCCTCATCCTCGACGAAGCGACGAGTGCGCTCGACAACACCACGGAGCTCCTCATCCAGAGGTCCCTCGACGAGCTCTGTGCCGGCCGCACGACGCTCGTCGTCGCACACCGTCTCTCCACCATCCGCGGTGCCGACGAGATCGCCGTCGTGGAGGGCGGCGAGATCCTGGAACGCGGCACGCACGACGAGCTGTTAAAACAGGGCGGCGTCTACGCCCGCCTTGCCAACGCCCAGATGAAAACGAACGTCTAAACAGCAACAAAAGAACCGCACGGCGAATGCCGTGCGGTTCTTTTTCTTCCAAACGCGGTTTATTCCTCGCTGGTCTTTTTGCGTTTCGCACCCGTGACGAGTGCGCCGGAGGTCGCCACGAAGAGGAGCGCTGCCCAGAGCAGATGGTTCGTCGCATCTCCCGTCATCGGGGCGGGGCCCTGCGGATTCTGTCCCGGGTCCTTTTGCGGATCCTTCTTTCCGCCGTCCGATTCTTCCCCGCTCTCGGGAGTATCGTCGTAGACGTTCTCGAAGGCGAACACGCCGTCGCTCTCCTCGCCGCCGAGGGTCAGCGAGACGCAAAGCTCGTTGTTTGCGTTCAGGGTGACGGTAGCCGTGATCTCGTAGACCGTCTCGTCGTAGGTGACGTGCGCCTCTCCGGTATCCACCTCGTAGAGCGTGAAGACGCGCGGGGAGGCAAGGTCGTCCTCGGTGAAGGTCAGGGTGAAGGAGGCGTGTCCCGCCTCGTCGCTCGTCGCGAGCAGTCGGTCGTCGCCCTCCTCCAGGAAGAAGACGAAGCCTTCCGCCGAGATCGTCTCGCTTCCGCGGTTGTCCACGGTCTTCTCGATCGCAAACGTCACGGAAACGTCGTCGGGTTTCGGTGTGAAGACGTTCTCAAAGCGCAGATCGCCCAAGGCCGCGTCCCCCACCTTCTGTACGACGGGCGTGCCGGCCGAAAGCTGTCCGAGACCGTCGTCCGTCACCTCGACGGTGACGTAGTAGACGGACGTGTCGTAGGTGACCCGTTCGGCGGCGGTGTCCTGCTCCTCCACGGTGAAGTAGTACGTCTTCGCCTCGGTCAGCAGGATCTCACCGAAGGAGAACGTTCCGTCTGCCTCGTTTTGTGCGGCAAGCGAGATGCCGTTTGTCACGGGGACGTGCGCGCCGTCGGTCTCGCTCAGCAGGAAGCGAAACTCATCTGCCTGTAGCGTGCGACCGGAAAGTTCCTTCTCGCCCGTCAGCTCAAAGGGCGCGCCCGCGGCCTCGTAGCGGTTTGTGAAATCAAGGTCTGCCACACCCTTTGAGGTGTTGGTCAGCTTGACCTCGGTCTCGATGCCGCCGACGCCGTCGTCGCGCACCGCGACCTCGATCTCATATCGGGTCTGATCGTAGGTGACGCCCAAGAGCGTCTCGCCCGCGTTCTTTTCTAACAGGACGTAGTAGAAGGTCTCTCCGACGTCCTCTGTGCCGTAGTCCACCGAGATCGAATAGGCGTCGGAGACGTTTTGTGCGCTCTGCACGACACTCTTGCCCTCGGTGTCGTAGTCCGCGTCGGTCTCGTAGAGATAGAAGGTGAACTCCCCGTCCTCGGCCGCGCGCCCCTCCAGGGTCTTCTCACCCGAGAAGGTGACGGTCTCGCTGCCGCGGATCTCGTATTCGTTTAAGAACACGATCATCTGCTGCGGAGTCTTCTCTGCGTCGTAGAGATAGATCTCGGTCTGCAGCGTTCCGACCAGATCGTCCTCGACGTCGACGCGCACGTAGTAGACCGCGTCGTCGTAGGTGACGCCGTTGATCTGCGCGCCGCCGTCGGTCTCGCAGACCACGTAGTAGTAGCTGCCGGGGGTCTCGTAGGTGATCTCCTCAAAGGAGAACTTTCCGGTCGCGTCGTTCTTGACCGTCTCGGGCGTACCGAGCTTTTCCCAGGCCGCGTTGGACTCGTAGAGCTCAAAGGAGAAGTCCTCGCCGGAAAGCTCGCGGCCGACCATATCCTTCTTGCCGCTGATGGTCACCGTCGCGGCGGACGCCTCGTAGCGGTTGACGAAACGGATCTCGTTTGCAACGCCGCCGAGCGCCGTCTCTTCGATCTCCCGATAGGTGACGTCCTCGACGAACAGCCCTCCAAGGCCGTCGTCCGAAACTAGAATGCTCGCAAAGAACTTCGTCTCGTCGTATTCCACACCCCAGCTCGCCGAGGAGTCGGCCGTGCGTTCGGTGATGCGGTAGTGGTACGTGCCCGCCTTCGTGTAGGTGATCTCGGGGAACGTGAAGACGCCGTCGGTGCCGTTTTTGGCCAGCATCGCAGCGCTCGCGGGCTTTGCCGCCCCGTTCGCCTCCGCCGCGACGAGCATAAAGGAGAACTCCTCGTTGACGAGTCTGCGTCCGACGAGCTCTTTGGTTCCGGAGAGCGCGTAAGACACGGGGGCCGCCTCGTAGCGGTTGACGAAGAGGATCTCATCTGCCACCAGGTTTTCCACGGAGTACTTTGCCTTCAGGCTGCCTGCCTCGTCGGTGACGTGCACGCGGATCAGGTAAACGGTCGCATCGGTGCTGACACCCCTCTCAGACGGTGAGGTCTCGCGCAAAAAGTAGAGGTAGCTTCCAACCTTCTCAAAGGTCAGCGCGTCCTCGAAGACGATCTCGGCGTTCGAGTCGCCGTCGGCATCCACGCCGCCGACGCTCTTTCCTCTCGTGACGGGATTGTGGTCCTCGTCCTCCAGAACGAAGGTGAACTCTTCCCCGTCCTTCATCTCGCGTCCCACGAGGCTCTTCTGTGCGAAATCAAGTTTTAGCGTCGCCGGAGTCGGCAGGTAGACGTTGGTGAATTCCAATTCGCCGTCTGCATTCGTCTGTGTGTCGTAGGAAACCTCTGCGACGAGCGTGCCGCCCGCTCCGGCGCGCACGCTGACGTCGACGCGCACGACCTTGTCGGAGTAGGTCATTCGGTCGTTTGCGCCTTTGATCTCCTGGACGTAGAAGGTGTAGTCACCGATCTTGTCGAAGACGATGTCAAACCAGCCCTCGCCGACGGAATCCGTCGGAGAGAACTCGATTTCCTTGACGCCGTCGACGGCATCCGTAACCTCCGTGGTGCACTCTGCATCGGTGTACAGGCCGAACTCGTAGCCCGAAAGCGAGACTGCGGGGCTCTGTGCGTCGTTTTCCAAACGCTTCTGGACCTCCACGACCGCAAGGGCGGGGGATGTGACGTACTGGACGTTCGTGAAATCGGTCGTCACCTCATAGGTGCCGTTGACCGAGGGGAAGTCGCGGTTTGCGTGCTCGGAATGCACGCGCACGATCTCAAGCTCCCCGTCCATCTCTTCATCGGAGACGTAGACGGAGAAGGTGTGCCAGACGCTGTCGTAGAAGACGCCGCTTGGACGCTCCGTGCTTCCCACCGCGGGCTCAACCTCGATGACCTGATAGGCGTAGACGCCGGCCTTGTCGTATTCCTCGCCCGAAAGGTCGAAGGAGAAGGTCTTCTTCGCGTCGGAGAGGGTCACTTCCTCCACAAGCTCCCAGCCGTTTTCGCCGTAGCGCTCCAGGCGAACGGTGAAGGTTGAGGAGCCCCAGACGGCGTCGTTTCCGGCCTCATCGACGAAATGCTTCGTGCCGCCGACCTCCAGGTTGATGGGGTCGACCGGAGTCGGTGCATAGGTGTTCTTGACCTCGACGGAGACGATGCTGTTTTCCGCCACCGTCACGACGCCGTCGCCGAGGATCTCTTCCTCGTAATACGCGGCGGTAAAGCCCGCGCCCGGCGCCGATTCGACGACCGTCACCTGAGTTCCCTCCGGCAGACCGTAAACGTGAAGCGTCTCTTCCGCCTTCAGCGAAACGGAAAAGGAACCGTGTTCGTCCGTGCTCACGGAGGTCAGCGTATCGTTCGTTTTCTTGGCGGCAAAGGAGGCACTCGCGGTGCCGACACCCCGGAAGGTCACGGTCATTTCAAAGGAAAGATCCTCGGGCAGCTCGTAGTCGCTTCCCAGAGAATGGAGTACTTCCTTGGAGAGGGCAAAGTCGCCTTTGCCGCGCACGGCGTTGACGAACACCGCCGACTGCATCTCGCCTTCCGCGGTCACGAGGGTCAGATCGCTCATGCTCTGGCCGTTGATCGTTTCCACGACGTAGTCTGCCGTTTCCTCCTCGAACAGAAGGAAGCTTTCTCCCGCGGTCATCCCGCCGATGTAGAGCGTCATTCCCGCGCCGAGCAAGACGCGCGCGCGCCCGTTGGCAAACCGCACCTCAGTCGCCTCCTGCGCGCCGCCCTCATACACGAAGAGCGCGGGATAGGTCGCAGAGTCGTCGGGGTCGGTCGTGTTTTCCAACACGAAGGCGAAGAGCTCGTTCGGCTCCGCCGTGCCCACGGCCATTTGCTTTTGGAGCTTGATGCCGGTTTCGGGCATCATCGAAGCGACGCCGTTGTTGCCGAGCGTCGCGCCGACGTAGAAGAAGTAACCGGTGTCGTCGAGGGCGTGGTTCTGCGTATCGACGAAGGGATACGAGCTCCACGGAAGAGTGCCCGTGGCGTTGGGGCTCTTTTCCCGTTCCATTCCGGAGAGATTGACGTGGACGCTGCCTGCGGGAACGACCCACGCATTCCCCTCTCTCCTCGCCGTATCCAGCGAAGCCTCCGCAAAGCGGCGGTAGACGGTCTTTGCCGTGACTGCCGAGCCGTTCTGTTCATACACGGTCATCTTGCGGTACATCGTGCCGGACGGCTTCTCGAAAGCGGTGTAAAGGGTTCCGTTCTCGTCGGAATAGACCACGGCATCCTCGGTGAAGTAATAGCGGTCGTTGCTTCTGGCGGGGTTGAAATAGGCGTAGGCGTTGACCTTTCCGTAGCCCGTCGTGTGGTCACGCTCAAACCGATTCGCGTAGAAGCGCACCGAGCCGTCGGGGGCGGTGTTGTTTGCCAGATAGTCGTCGCTGACCAGATCCTGCAAAGTGAAGGGATTGAGCTTTTCGTCGAGTGCCACCTCGTACACAAGACGGATCGGATGCTGTGCACCGGAGAGGGAAAGCTCGGTCGGGTCCCCGTTTTCATCCAGCGTCACGCTGTAATTGACCACGGGCAGAAGCGCCGCAGGGACGGCGAGGGTCACGATCTCCTCTCCCGTCTTGAGATTCGTGCGCACCTGCACGGTCATGTACATCATATCGGACTCGGTCACACCGTGCTCCTCGTCGACCTCGCCGAGATAGCCGTAGCTCTTCACGGCAAACACCGCGTCCTCGTGCAAGGTGGTGATCCCCTTCTTCCAGAAGCCGAGGTATGTTCCGTCGGCATCGGCCTGCCAGCCGATGAAGTTCGAGAACTCGCCCGTTTCGGCGTTGTAGGCGATCTGTCCCGCGTCGTACGCGAGACCGATCAAGGTGCGCGCCTCGTCGTCCGTGGAAAGTCCCAGACGTGCGCGGACGGCGGCGACCATCTCGTGTCCGAGCGCGGTCGGATGGTCGAAGGTGCCGAGTCTTCCGCCACCGGCGACGAAATTGGACGCAAGATCCGCGCCGGAAAACAGCGTGTTGTGGATCAGAACGCCCTTGACGTCCGTCACCTGCATATAGTCTCCGACACGGTCCACAAAGGAAACGTAGCCGGAAAGATCCTCGTTTTGCGCCACGAGCGTGGGATAGCTCTTACTGCGCAGCTCGATCTTCTCAACGATCGCACCGAACGCCTCGACGAGGCCGCCCGCGTCGGTGGAAAGAATGTAATCATCCACGTAATCGCGCGAGAGGACAA
>JAFQUW010000111.1 GCA_017408325.1 Clostridia bacterium
CTCGTTTCGGGTATCGCGGGGGAACTTGCTATGTTCAGTATAAGGGAAAAGACAAAAACCGTCAAGGAAAATCTATCTTGAAGCTTGATTTTGTCGCCTCGCACAAATCGAAATGCGCGGTTTTGTGAAAATTCACGGAGGTTTTACGGGATCTGACAATTATGAATGAAGGATCGAAAAAAGGACATGGTGTTGACAGAGGGTCGTTCTTTCACAGAGCAGTCAGGCAGGAACATTTTCCTGCCGTTTTTTGGCGTTGACTTCTCTTCCGAAAAATATTATAATAAACTGTATCTTTGTATGATCCTGCCACACATTCGGTTTTACGTTCAAAAAAGGAGAATCTTTATGCGCCGACGTTCAAGAGTTCTTTCTCTTTTTCTCTGTCTGTGCCTGATCCTGCCCGCCTTCACGGTCTTTGCCGAAAGCGGCAATCTTCCCACGCTTTCGTTTGACGGCGAAGAATACGCAGGAACTGCCGCCTCTCTTCCCTACTTTTACGTTGTGGAAGACGGAGCGGCCACGCTGACCGACACGCTCTCCGCCCTTTGCGGCGACGCGGTTTTGCCGCAGACGCTGGGCGGTTATCCGCTCCGAAAGATCGCCTCGGGCGCATTTGCCGATTCCGACGGACTCACCTCGGTCACCGTGCCGCAGACTGTCACCGAGATCTCCTCGGGCGCATTCGCCGCAGGTCTTCTCCTCTGCGGAGTGAAAGGCAGCACAACCGAACATTTTGCCCAAAAAGAAGGCTTCCCCTTCTCCATCCCCTCCGTCAAAGGCGACCTTGACCGCGACGGACTTGCCAACGTCAACGATCTGACGACGCTTGCGCGCCTGCTCTCGGGTTGGGACATCTCCTACTCTCCGAAGGGTGCCGACCTCACGGGCGACCGCGAAATCGGCATTGCCGATTTGACCGACTGTTCCCGAATGCTTGCCGGATGGATCGATCCCACCCTCTTTCTCCTCGGTGACGAGACGGTCAACGCACAAGAGGCTTCCGTTTCGTATTTCCCCGCCGCGGGCTTCGGTGACGCGCTTGAGAATGCCTTCTCGGACTGCAACGTGAAAAACCTTGCCGCAACCGGACTCAGCGCGAAAAACGCCTTGACCTCCGAACAGTATCTCTCCCTCTTCAACGAGGTCAAAACGGGCGACGCCGTCCTTCTCTCGTTCGGCATCCACGACGCGGACAGCCTCGCTTCCGCCTTTTCTCCCGCCGAAGGTGACGAATGCACCGTCGGTTCCTTCGCCTACTATCTCAACGAATACTATATCAAGCCGCTTTCGGCCCGCGGCGCACGCGTGATCCTCTCCACCCCCGTCGTCGAGCGTCCGCTGGACGGTGAGACCTTCACCGATGGTTGCCTGCGCGGCGATTACCCCGCGGCGATCCGTGCCCTCGCCGAAAAACTGGACTTGGATCTTCTGGACGTGACCGCACTCTCCCGCGCACTCTACGAAGACCTCGGCAGCCAAACAAACGCCTATCTCAACGCATGGGATACGCGCGAAGCGGCAAGTCTCAACCGCCAAAACCTGAGCGTCTTCGGTGCGGAACAGATCGGAAAACTCATCACCGACGAACTGTCCGCCCTCGACCCTGAGTTCTTCCGAACGACGCCTGCGGAACCGATGCGTTTTGCCGCCTATCTTTCCACCTATGCCGCCACGTCTGTCCCGACGGTCTTCACCTACTCCGACGGCACTACGAGCACGTCCGACGACACGCTGATCACCTCGGATTCTTATCTCGTGCCCGAATCAGAGAGTCTGGTCTCCGTCGAGTTCGGCGAAGGCGTGCTTGCCATCGACGACGGTGCCTTTGCCCTGCAATACGATCTTGTAACCGTCACCCTGCCCGATACCTTGGAACGCATCGGAAACCGCGCGTTTCATTCCTGCAACTCTCTCGCCCTGTCCTCCCTTCCCGCAAGCCTGACGACCATCGGACAGAGTGCATTCTACGGCTGTGACAGCCTCACCGTCACCACCCTTTCCGAGCACGTCACCGAGATCGGCGATTACGCCTTCTACGGTTGCAACGCGATCGAGTCTCTGACCTTTGACGCAACTGCCAAAGAAGTCCCGGCCAACGCCTTCCGCAACTGCCGTTCACTCGCCTCCGTCTCCCTGCACGACTACGTGGAGCGCATCGGAAGCCGCGCCTTCGAAGGCTGTTGCCTCATCGAAGAGATCGACCTCCCCGAAGAACTGACCTCCATCGGCGGCCGTGCCTTCAAGGGTACCTCGCTTGTCTCCCTCGATCTTCCCGAGACCCTTTTGACCTTGGATGCCCAAGCCCTGGCAGGAGCGACCGTGCTCTCCGAACTCTACCATCCGCTGCTTGCCACCGAATGGCTGAAAGTACAAAAAGGCGCAGATTGGTACAAAGACACCGCCCTTTCCGTCATCACCTGTGCCGACGGTGACGTCACCGTGGAGGACGTCGTGCTCGTCGACTACCACGCCTACTACTCCGATCCCTTCATCGCCTTTACCGACGCCAACAGTTTCGTCACCACGAACGCAGACCTGACCCGTTTCGAAAGTGCTCAGGCGAAGGCCGCGATCCTGCTTCAGGACGGCGTGCTCACCCTCAAACTGCTGAGCGACGTGGTGTTTACCGCCAAACAACCGGTCACCGGCACCTACACCATCGACCTCAAGGGCCACAAGATCAACCTCTCTTCAGCAGGCGTCCACTTTGAACTGGCACAGGATGCCAATCTCACCATCGACGACAGCGTCGGCGGCGGCAAGGTGTACAAATACTCCTCTTCCTCCTCTGCGCAGTACCTCTACAACATGCCCTCCACCGGCACAAGTCTGACCATCAACGGCGGCGTTCACACCTGCGAAAACGCCGGCGGAACGGCCATTGCCGTGCGAGGAACGGGCGTTGAAGGCAGCATCTTCCGGATGAGCAACGGCACGCTTTCTGCTACCACCACCAGTGCCGACGGCAACGCGAAAGCGGTTCAGTCCCCCGCGTCAGTCATCATTACGGGCGGCATCTTCGCCACCAAGACCCAGCGCGGAAACAGTTACACCATCAGCGGCGTCGGCGAGTATTTCTGCATCTCCGGCGGCACCTTTGATTCCTACACGCACAACGGCGACTCCATGCCGCTCTACGTGGGAAGCGGAAACACCGTGAAAGCCTACGCGGAGATCTACAACGGCGAATTCGTTGCCCACGCGACGGGCAAGGCCGGCGCACACGTCGCCTTCTGCACCGCGCCGGGCGCGGATGCGGTCGTTTACAACGGCTCGTTTACCGTCGACTCGCGCCTGACCGGTGACGGCGGCGCGTGCGGCATTGCGACCTTCGGCCCGAATACCACGATCTACAACGCCTTTGCCAAAGGCAACAACACCGGCCTGCAGGCACTCGGAAAGAATACCACCGTCTACGACGGAATCTTCATCGGCGCAGACCACGGCGGCGCATACTTCTCGCACTCAAACGACATCGGTACCGTCTGCATCTTCGGCGGTCTCTTCCGCTACGAGCTGCCCGATTGGCAGGCCTCCACCTCCGGAACCGGAAGTGCTTACTTCAACGGCGGCGGCAACGTCTACATCGATTCCGCCACCTTCGAAGGACGACAGATCTCGCTCTCCAGCGACGGCGGCACGACACCCGCCACCACAATCTACGTCAGCCGCTCCGAAGCCCCCTCTTGGCGCGTCAACGGAATGCATACCGTTTACTTCGGAAAAGGAATGGAAGGATCCATCACAACCGAAGACGGGATCGTTGATTTCCACACCTTCTCCGACACCGTCTTTGACGAAAACTACGTGAAAGGCCTCGACAAATGAGCCGCTCTTTCCGCGAAAAAAGGTATCTTCTCATGAAACGAATCCTGTCTGCTGTCCTCTGCGCTCTGCTTCTTTTCTCGCTATCCTCCTGCCGGCGCGAGTACGTAGACGCAGACCCCGTCGATCCGAACAAACTTCCCGCCGTCTCCACTCCCACCCCCGAAGAGGAAGACGACACCGTCCGCATTTACATCGCCGGCGACTCCACCGCCCAAACCTATAAAAACAAGCAAAACGAGGTTCAATCCGCCGAAGACGGAACGGACCTGATGGGATGGGGTTACTATCTGTCAAACTTCTTCAGCGACACCGTGGAGATCCACAACCTTGCCCATTCCGGCCGCGGAACACGCAATTACCTGAACACCGAAGAGTATCGCACGCTCATCTCCGATCTCAAAGAGGGCGACTGGCTCTTCATCCAGTTTGCGCACAACGACCGAAAAGACGACGGCTACTTCACCGACCCGAATCTCCTTCTGGAAGACGTCGACCGTTCCTGCAAGACGGAAAACGGCGTCTATTCCTATCAGGCCTGCCTCTACTATCACTACATCAAGTTCGCCGAGGATCGCGGTGCCAAGCCCGTGCTTCTCTCCCCGATCGCCTTGCGCGATCCCGAAACGGGGCTGGCAAATCACTCCCCGCACACCGACTACATCAACGCCGCCAAGGATCTTGCATCCGACTGCAAAATCCCCTTCGTTGACGCCGCCGCACTGACGGAGGAGTTGTATCGCAACCTGGTCGAAGAGGGCGGTGCCGAGGCCACGGAATCCCTGCATGCCTTCACCGACGAATCCCGGAAGGAACGCGACGTCACCCACCTCTCACACCTCGGAGCGTACACCGTCGCCGAACTGATCGCAAACGAACTCATCCAAACGGAAAGCCTCCTCGCCGAATACGCGGTCGACTTTCCCAAACCGTTTGAAAAACTGTAACGAAACAGAAAAAAACAGCCGAAGGCTTTTGCCTTCGGCTGTTTTTTATTTCTCTTCACTGCGTCCCAAAAGATAATCAGCACTGACGTGATAAAACTCACACAGTTTCAACAAATGTCGAATGGGAAGTTCGTTTGCACCGCGCTCGTAACGAGCGTACATTGTCTGGGAAGTTCCGAGCACCTCAGCGATGCGCGCCTGTGTCAGATCCCGATCCTCCCGCAAATCACGAATGCGTTTGACGTAGTCCATTTCGTCCCCCTTACGGCATTTTCGTTTTCTGCACTTTACCATAATACAGATATTTACTATTGACTTTAGTAAATATATTTACTAAAATAAAAGAAAAATATGCTCCAAGGAGATCTTTTTATGAAACGAAGTCTTGCAAGTCTTACCCTCCTCTGTCTGTTGCTCTCCCTTCTCTGCCCGTCGGTTTTCGCTCTGGAAGCGACCGTTTCCTTTGACAACGTCACCTATCACGGAAGCGACATGAGCCTTCCTTACTTTTATACCATTGAGTCAAGCGGCGCCGTCATCACCGACTGCGTTGAGACGATCAACGGAAAGGCCGTCCTCCCCGACACCCTCGGCGGGTATCCTGTCACGGGTATTTCCGCCGAAGCCTTTTCGATGTGTACGGGACTCACTGAAATTCAGATCCCGAACTCGGTCAGCGTGATCGCCGACGGCGCCTTTTCCTCCTGTTCGGATGAACTCGTTCTGTGTGCCGCCACCGATTCCGTCGCAGCGCAATACGCGCGAGAAGGCGGCATTCTTCTGAAAGCACCGCTGATCCTCGGTGACAGCGATGCAAACGGAGAAGTTTCTCTGGGAGATCTGACCACCGTCGCTCGCCTGCTTTCCGGCTGGGAGACACCGGCAGACGTTTATGCGGCGGATCTCAACGAAGACCTGCAACTCGGTCTCCCGGACTTGACCGAACTTGCGGAAAAACTGGCAGGCTTCCCTGAGAAGACCACCATCTTTGTCATCGGAGACTCCACCGCGTGCAAATACTCCGATTACGCAAACTACCGCGCACTGTCCGGCTACGGCGAACACCTCCAATCTTATTTGAAGGGAAGGGTCGAAGTGGTCAACCTCGCATCCTCCGGTGCAAGTTCAAAGGACTTCCCTTCTCGTGCGCCGTATCTGACGCTCATAAACAACATTAAAAAAGGCGATTTCCTCTTCATCGGCCTCGGCATCAACGACAACAAAGCCGCAGACGACACCCGTTATTCCGATCCCACAAAAGATCGCAACACGCCCGGATCCTACCAATATTATCTGTATCACAACTACGTTCTCCCGGCACTCAACGCAGGCGCAACGCCGGTCTTCGTCACCTCCGTCTGTCGCAGACCCGTCGACGGCGTCACGTTCGGAGCGACCGAGGTTCACATCACCGCCGATCAGCCGGGAAAACCGGGTGGTGACTATCCGGCCGCAATGAAAGCCTTGGGTGAGGAACTGAACATCCCCGTTTTGGACATGACTGAGGCAACCAAAGAACTCCATCTCACCCTCGGTGCCGAGGACAACGCACTGCTTCACAAATGGGAAACCGCCGACATCGCAACGCTGGACAAAACGCATTACAGTGCGTTCGGTGCAAGATACGTCGCCTTCCTTCTCGCCACGGCCATGAAGGACGTCGACGCGCTTTCTCCCTTTGTGCAAGAGGAACTCACCCCGCCCGACAAGACCGACTGGGCTCTGCGCGCAGTCAAGACCGAAGAACCGAGTGTCTTTGTGTATTCGGACTCTTCGACCTCGCTTTCCTACGACACCCTTATATCCACGGACTCTTTTGAGGTTCCGCAAGGCGCGACGCTGACCGAAGCACATCTGGCAGAAGGCGTCTATGCCATCAAGCGGGAAACGTTTCTCAACCAAAGCACCCTGAAAAGCGTCACCCTCCCCGATTCGCTTCTTGCCGTCGGGATCTCGGCGTTTCAAAACTGCCGGAATCTGGAACTTGACGCACTCCCGTCAAATCTCAAACAACTGCATTACAACTCGTTTCTCGGTTGCTCTTCCATCACCGTCAGCCGCATCCCTGAATCGGTAACGGAGATCGGCGGGGCCGCCTTCTACAACTGTTCCTCCATTGAGACGATGGATCTTCGGGCCTCGGTCACCGCACTTGACCGGCGGCATCTTCCGCGGCTGTACCGCCTTGAAAAGCGTCACGCTCACACCCTTTATCAAAACGGTGGAAGGAAATGCATTCCGCGACTGTACTTCCCTGACCGATCTGACTCTTCACGAAGGGATCGACTCTCTCGGCATCCACGCTCTTCGATCCACCGCACTCTCCTCCCTGACCCTTCCTCTCTCCTTAAAACAGATCGACGACTACGCCTTTTACGGCACAAAGTCATTGAAAACGCTTCATTACAACGGCACAAAATCCCAGTTCTTGTCGATCGGAAAGAGCACCTATTGGAGCAACGGGTCTAAGTTCACTTTGGTCGTCTGTACGGACGGTGCATTTTAAAACACAACATACAGTCAAAAAGCCAAGGCAAAAGCCTTGGCTTTTTGATCAGACCCCGAGCACCTCGCTGACGGGAACGATCTCAAAACCTTGGTTTTTGATCTCGCCGATGATGCGACGAAGCGCATCCGGCGTGGGGCTTTGCGGTCCGTTGAAATCGTGAAACAGGATGATGTCACCGCCCTTTAAGTCGGTCAATGCCGCATCGACAATGCTCTGTACCGACGGGCGCGTCCAGTCGCGCGTATCCTTCGACCACAACACGCTGACGTAGCCCATGTCGCTCAGCACGCGGATCTTCGCATCGCTGTAGCTACCTCCCGGCGGTCGGAACAACACGGGGCGGCGCCCGGTGATCTCCTCGATCGTGTCGGAGGCCGCCGTGACCTCCTTACACATCGCGGCAAGGGAGAGATCGCGCAAGAAGGCGTGGGAGTCGGTGTGGTTTCCGACCTCGTGTCCTTCTTCGGCGATGCGTCGAACCAAATCGGGATGCTCCCGTGCGTTCTCGCCCACGACGAAGAAGGTGCTCTTGACGCCGTATTCCTTCAAAATATCCAGGATCTGTGCCGTATACGTCGGGTGCGGCCCATCGTCAAAGGAAAGGGCGACCTTTCCCGTACAACTGCCGTGTCGGTGAATCGGCGTCTCTTCCTCGGCAAACGTCGGTGCTGCACACATCAACAGCAAAAGCAAGCACGAGAGAAACCGCCGCATTACAGTTCCTCCAGACTTCC
>JAFQUW010000112.1 GCA_017408325.1 Clostridia bacterium
CGTAAAGCGTGGGCACCGTTTGCGATTTGCCAAGAAGGAGAAACAACGACTCCGAGCAAAACGTCCGCCGCAAACTGCGGTCGCGGTTTGACCGCAGTTTGTGCCTGACACCCCCTTTTTGCCCTTTTCACTCTCAGCTTTCTTTTTTGCTTCTTTTTTCTTTCTCTTGAAAGAAAAAAGAAGAATGAACCCAATTCGCAAAACAAACAAGCACGCGTTTCGCGTGCTTTTTGTTTTGTTCGATTCTCTTAATCAAGCCAGCCTTTGCGGTAGAGGTACTCGGCAGAGAGCACCGCGCCGCCCGCAGCACCGCGCAGGGTGTTGTGGGAAAGGCCGATGAACTTATAATCAAAGATGGCGTCTTCTCTGAGGCGACCGGCGGAGATGCCCATTCCGCCCTCGATGTCGCGGTCGATGCCGGACTGGGGACGGTTGTCTTCCTCAAAGTAGGTGATGAACTGCTTCGGCGCGTGGGGGAGTTCCATCTCCTGGGGTTCGGCCTTGAAGTTCTGCCAACGGGAGAGGATCTCTTCCTTGGTGGGCTTGTTCTTAAACTTGACACTGACGCTTGCCATGTGACCGTCGGAGACGGGCACGCGCAGACACTGCGCACTGATGACGGGCTCCTCGGCGGAGACGATCACGCCGTCGGAGACCTTGCCCCAGATCTTCAAGGGTTCCTTTTCGCTCTTCTCTTCCTCGCCGCCGATGAAGGGGATCACGTTGTCGAGGATCTCGGGCCACTCGTTGAAGGTCTTGCCTGCACCGGAGATCGCCTGACAGGTGGTGATCATCACCTTCTCGATGCCGAAGTCGAGAAGCGGGGTCAGAAGCGGAACGTAGCCCTGGATCGAGCAGTTCGGCTTGACCGCGATGAAGCCGCGGCTCGTACCGAGACGGGCGCGCTGGGCAGGAATGACCTCGGCGTGGTGACCGTTGAGTTCGGGGATGAGCATCGGCACGTCGGGGGTGAAGCGATGCGCGGAGTTGTTGGAGACGACGGGGACTTCCGCCTTGGCGTAAGCCTCCTCCAGCGCCTTGAGTTCGTCCTTGGGCATCACGACCGCGGAGAACACGAAGTCACACTTGTCCGCAACGTCAAGGATGTCGCTGGCGTCGTAGACGGGCATTTCGAGGACCGATTCGGGACAGGCGTCCTTCATCTTCCAACGGCCGTCCACCGCCTCGCGGTAGGATTTGCCCGCACTGCGACCGCTCGCGGCGAGCACGGAGAGTTCAAAATAAGGGTGATCCTGCAGCAGCATGATGAAACGCTGACCGACCATACCGGTCGCGCCGAGAATGCCTGCGCGAAGTTTCTTCATAATATTCAATCCTTTCCGGAAATTCAAATAAAATCGATCCGTCGGATAACGACGGATCGATCTTGTTTAAAAAACGATAGCCGCCGATTATTTGTACTTGCGCTTTCTTGCGGCTTCCGCTTTCTTCTTGCGCTTGACGGAGGGCTTCTCATAAGCCTCGCGCTTGCGCACTTCACTCAGAACTCAACTGCGGGCGCACTGACGCTTAAAGCGACGGATCGCACTATCGAGCGATTCGTTTTCTTTCACTCTGACTTCTGCCAATTTTATCCCTCCCTTCGCTTTTGCAAAGGTAATCTGCAATTTCGTGCTTTGCTATTATATCCTATTTGTCCTCTAAAGTCAATATGCAATTTTCACTTGACGACAAAATTTACGAGTTTGTCGGGCACGTAGATCTCCTTGACGATCGTCTTGCCTGCGATGGCGGCGGCGATCGCCTCCACCTCTTTGGCACGGGCAACGACGCTGTCCTTGTCCTCGCCGCGCGCGATGTTCATCTTTGCGCGGACTTTGCCTAAGATCTGGATGACGATCTCAACGGTGTCGTCAAGCGTTTTTGCCTCGTCGTAGGTCGGCCAGGGGGAGACGGAGCAGATGCCCTCGAAGCCCTGCTGTTCCCAGAGTTCGTCCGCGATGTGCGGCGCAAAGGGCGAGAGCAGACAGAGCACGGTCTTAAGCTCCGCCTTGTTGCAGGTCTTCTCGATCTCGTTTAAGAGCCCCATCAGGGCGGCGATCGCCGTGTTGGGCTTTAAGTTGTCGATGTCCTCGGTGACCTTCTTGATCGTCTTGTGCATCGCCGACGAGTTTTTCGCGGAATACTCCGTCGCGTCATCGGTCACGTTCTGCGCCATATTCCAGACGCGGTCAAGGAAGCGTTTGCAACCCTTGACAGCCTTCGGAGACCAGGTCGCGGCCTTCTCAAAGTCGCCGATGAACATCACGTACAGGCGCATCGTGTCGGCACCGTATTCGCGGATGACGTCGTCGGGGTTGACGACGTTGCCCAGCGATTTCGACATCTTCACCGCGGGGCGATACACGTCACTGCCGTATTTTTGGAGCGCGGCCGCCTTCTCCTCTTCGGTGGCGTAGTTTTCAATGTAGTGCGGGTTCTCGCCGAGGATCATCCCGTGGGAGGTGCGCTTCGCGTAGGGCTCCTTGGTCGGAACGACGCCAATGTCGTAGAGGAATTTGTGCCAAAAGCGCGAGTAGAGCAAATGCAGGGTCGTGTGCTCCATACCGCCGTTGTACCAATCGACGGGGCTCCAATACTGCAGGGCCTCGGGGGAGGCGAGTGCTTCGGTGTTGTGCGGATCCATATAGCGCAGGTAGTACCAGGAGGAGCCTGCCCACTGCGGCATCGTGTCGGTCTCACGCTTGGCGTCTCCGCCGCACTTGGGACACTTCACGTTCACCCAGTCGGTGATCGCCGACAGGGGGCTCTCGCCGTCGTCGGTCGGCTCGTAGCTCTCCACGTCGGGCAGAAGCAGGGGGAGATCCGCCTCGGACAGCGCGACCTCGCCGCAGTGCGGACAATGCACGATCGGGATCGGTTCGCCCCAGTAGCGCTGACGGGAGAAGACCCAGTCGCGCAGTTTGAAATTCGTCTTCGGCTCGCCGATGCCTTCTTTGGCAAGCCAGTCGATGATGACGGGGATGGCGTCCTTGACGGTCAGCCCGTCCAGGAAGCCGGAGTTGACCATGATGCCGGTGTCGTCCTTTAAGGTAAAGGCGGCTTCTTCGACGTTGCCGCCGGCGACAACCTCGATGATCTCACAGCCGAAGGCGCGGGCGAACTCCCAGTCGCGCTCGTCGTGCGCGGGGACGGCCATGATCGCGCCCGTGCCGTAGGTCGACAGGACGTAGTCGGAGATGAAGATCGGGATCTCGCGGCCGTTGACGGGGTTGATGCCGCGGACGCCGTCGAGTTTGACACCCGTTTTTTCCTTATTGAGTTCCGTTCTCTCCAGATCGCTCTTGGAGGCGGCAAGGCGCTGATACGCGCGCACCTCGTCGGCGTTGGAGAGCTTGTCCATCCACCGCTCCACGAGCGCGTGCTCGGGCGAGAGGACCATATAGGTCGCGCCGAAGAGCGTGTCGGGACGGGTCGTGTAGACAAGGATCTCATCGCCGAGCGTGGAAGAGAATTTCACCTCGGCACCGTGACTGCGGCCGATCCAGTTGGTCTGCTGTGCCTTGACGCGGTCGATGAAATCCAGCCCCTCCAAATCGTCGATCAGGCGGTCGGCGTACTTGGTGATGCGCAGCATCCACTGGCTCTTTTCCTTGCGGACGACGGGCGCGCCGCAACGCTCACAGACGCCCTCGACGACCTCCTCGTTTGCAAGCACGCACTTACAGCTCGTGCACCAGTTGACGGGCATCTTCGCCTTGTAGGCGAGGCCGTTTTTGTAGAGCTGCAAAAAGATCCACTGCGTCCACTTGAAGTACGCAGGGTCGGTCGTGTTGATCTCGCGATCCCAGTCAAAGGAATAGCCGAGTGCCTTGAGCTGACGGCGGAAATTGACGATGTTGTTCTCCGTGACGACGCGCGGATGGATGTGGTTCTTGATGGCAAAGTTCTCGGTGGGCAGACCGAAGGCGTCGTAGCCCATCGGGAAGAGGACGTTTGCCCCCGCCATACGCTTCTTTCTGGCAATGATGTCCATCGCGGTATAGGGGCGCGGATGACCCACGTGCAATCCCGCCGCAGACGGATACGGGAACTCGACGAGAGCAAAGAACTTCTCCTTGTCGCTGCCGTTTTCGGCGGCGTAGAGTTTCTTCTCCTCCCAGATCTTTTGCCATTTTGCTTCAATGGAAGTATAGTCGTACTTCATCGTCTCACTCGTCTCCCTTTTCAGTTTCGGGCAGGGGGATCTTTTCCGCCGCCGCCCAGATGTGTTCCAGATCAAAGAAGTCGCGCGTGTCGCGCTGGAAGATGTGGATGATCACGTCCTCGTAGTCGAGCGCGTACCAGGTCGCCTCGGTGTCGCGCTCGCGGCGGCAGGTCAGAAAGCCCATTTCTGCCATCTTGTCCTCGGCGAAATCGGCGAGGGCTTTGACCTGCGGCGCGTTGTTTCCGTGCGCCAAGACGAAATAACTCGTCAGCGCGGTGTGTTCTTCCACGTGCAAAACCTGCACGTCCTCCGCCTTCTTACTGTCGAGGAAAGAGGCGATCGCAATTGCTTTTTCGTTTGCGTTCATTTGAATTCTCCGTTTTCATTCTTCGGTCGCATCACCGTGTTTGATCAATAGTTGGAAATCCACAAGTCCGGCGGATTGTCGAGGATCTGTTGCAGGCTCTGCCCCTCGGTATCCGAGTGGTCGCAGTATCCGCCGAGATCCACCGCTTCCTCGTAGCCGAGCATCTCGGCGGTGATGGGCGTATCCTTCGTGTTGAAGGCCTTGTTTAAAATCTCCAGCGTATAGCCGAAACTCGTCTCCATGAAGCCGTAACTGACCGTGTAATCAAGTCCGAGCAGTTGCGTGCATTCCCAAGGCGTGGGCACTTTGCAGGGCAGGTCGTACATGCGGATCGAGTCGAGCGTCATCGTCCCTTCCGTGTAGAGGGTCAGTGCCTGTTGCAAGAACCAGATGCACTCGTTCATCTCCAGATCGGTGTCCAGATTGTTCCACACCGTTCCGGCAAGTGCGTGGGCACTCGGCAGCGAGAAATTCGAGAAGAACTTCTCGGCAATGGCGGCAAGCACCATCTTCTGCAGATCCACACGGGAGAAATCTCCTTCGGGAAGCCCGCTTGTCATTCCGTTGTTCTGACGGAAACGGGAGAAGCCTTCCGCCTGTTCGGGGTTGAGCTGTTGCACCCCTGCCTTCAGGTGGATGTGCAGATCCTGTGTCGGGTCGTCGTAGTCCATATCAAAGGGCACGTCGATGGTGATCGGGCAGACGATCTCCAGAAGTTCACGATACATCACAGTATTGAAAGAGAGATAAAAGTCCACGTCAACCGCGAAAATATCGCTGATCTTGTCGCAGAGATACCCCATCGCGTAGTCAAACTCCGCCTGACTCGTCGCATCGGGGTTCTTCTCGCGGTAATCCGTCGCGGCAAGGTTGAAGATGTTATTGATCTTGCCGCCGTAGGGGGCGAGCGGATCGACCACGTAGATGTCGCGCGGGATCTGGAGGACGTTGACGTCGCCGCCCAACGTGTCGAAACTGCAAAGCATCAACACGTCCGTGTTGCGGGAGTTGTTCGGGTTGTCACGCCCCACCAATAGGAACGTATACGTTTCCTTGGGCAGAGAGATGATCTCTTCCGGGTTATCGGGATTCTGCACCTCCACTTCCGGCGGCTTGACGTTCGTGCCAAGGTAGATCCAGAAAAAGGCGGCAATGCCGATAAGCAGGGTGCAGACGGCAAGTGCGGCGGCGATCACCGGGCGCAGTTTCTTTTTGCGGCGTTTGAGTTGGAGTTTTTCGGGCTCTCGGTTCATAGTCTCCTCGCGTGAATGATGAATTTATCGGTTCGCCTCGCGATACAAAAGGTCGTTTCGCGCGGCAACGGTGTCGGGGTGAATGAAGCGCTCCTCCTCCAAGAGATCCTGTAGCGTCGAGTCCAGTCCGACGCGGACGACGTGGTTTAAAACGTCCTCTTTTTCCTCTCTTGTTTTCGCCGACTTGATCTGTTTCCAGAAGAGGCGGCGCAGGACACGGCAGGGACCCCAGGTGCGCGTTTTTTCGATGTAATCCGCCAGGAACAGAAGCTTGTCGTAAAGCGTCATGTTCGCCCTGCCCGTCGTGTGCCAGCGCAGCGCGTCGGCAAAGGGGGCATCAAGCGAAAACTCGCGTGCGGCAAAGGCAGCACCCGTGATCGCGTGCAGTCCCTTCGGAACGGCGCGATCCTCGGCGGAGAGGATTATACCATACTCCGCGCACAATTGCAATTGTGCCTCAAGTGTTTTTTCCTTTGTAATGTCGTGCAGAAGGGCCGCAAGCAGAAGGTCGTTTTCCACGTCAGAAAGTTCGAACACCCGTGCGAGCAGTCGCATCTCTTCCGTGACGGCGAAGACGTGACTGCACCGTTTTTCAGAGAGGCTGTCCTCGACTAAATGTCGGGCACGCGCGAGCGTTTTTGCGTCGGTCATGCTTCTTCTCCCGTTGTTTCGTAAAGTCGGTGGGTGCGGATATACTCCCTCACGGCGTCGGGCAACTGTGCATCCGCCCCCGAAAGGAGTGCTTGGCGCGCATCGGTCGAGGAGGCGGGGATGCAGTCCCCGAGCACAACGACGTCCGCCCCGTAGTTTTCCGTTAAATACTGCGCGTGCGCGTGCGCGCGCGTAAAATCTCCCTCGCGCGCCAGCGTCAGAATGCGGCAGAGGGGAAAGATCTTCCGAAATTCATGCCAAGTCTCAAAGGAGAACAGCATGTCACTGCCCACGTAGAGTCGAAGGTCGGCAGAGGGCAGGCGTTCTTTGAGTTCCTTTAACGTGTCGAGCGTGTAACGCGAAACACCCTTTTCCAGTTCGATCGCACAGACCTCGACGCGCTCTCCCAAGGGCAAGAAGGCAAGCCTCGCCATCTCAAGACGATCCTCGGCCGTCGCGCCCTTTGCAAGCGACTTGTGCGGCGGCAAAAATGCGGGGATCACGAGAAGCCGATCCACCTCGCCGGAGGACAGCAAGAGTCGCGCCGCCTCCACGTGGCCGAGGTGCGGCGGATGGAAACTGCCGCCGAAGACGCAGACGCGCGGATTCTTTTTCGTCATCGCGGCAGGACGATCTTCGGGTTCTTTTGGTTTTTGCGGTACAGGATGATCTTGCTTCCGATGACCTGTACCACCTCGGCGCCGATCGCCTCGGCGATCTCACCCGACGCCTCGCGCGCAAAGATCGGGCTCGTCTGCAAAACGGAGATCTTGATCAGTTCGCGTTTTTCGATCGACTTGTCCACGCTGTCGAGAAACGCGGGGGTGATCCCCTCTTTTCCGATCTGGGTGACGGGGTCGATGGTCTGCGCCATACTGCGAAGGTAGGCGCGCTGCTTGGTCGTCATACGATTCCTTCTTCCTTCCACCGCTCGACGAGTGCCGCAAGGGCGGCACGGCGGTGGCTCACTTCGTTTTTTTCATTGGCAGTCAGTTCGGAGAGCGTTTTCTGTTTCGGTGCATAGTAGAACAGCGGGTCGTAGCCGAAGCCCGCCTCTCCGCGCGGCGACGTCAAGATCTCGCCTTTCACTTCCCCTTCCACGGTAAAGCGGTGGGAGTCGGAGACGTAGGCGATCGCCGAGACGAAGCGTGCCGTGCGCGCCGTGACGCCGTCGAGCTCGCGAAGCAGCCGCTCGTTGTTCTTTTGATCGTTGCCGTGCTCTCCGCCGTAGCGCGCCGAATAGATCCCCGGCGCACCGCCGAGCGCGTCGACGCAGAGCCCCGAATCGTCGGCAATGACGGGCAGAGACAGCGCACGGTGGATGGCGTCCGCTTTGATGAGCGCGTTTTCGGCGAAGGTCGCTCCGTCCTCTTCGACGTCTTCGGTAAAGCCGAAGTCGCGCGGCATTTTTACTTCAACGTCCGCACCGAGAAGCTCCTTTAAGATCAGGTTCACTTCAAAGAGTTTGTGTGCGTTTCCCGTAGCGAGCACGATCGTCATTGTTCGCCCTCCTCGCCGGAGAACAGTGCCTCCACGAAATCGCGCGGCTCAAAGAGTTGGAGATCGTCCATCCCCTCGCCGACGCCGATGTAGCGCACGCCGATGCCGAGCTCCTTCTTGAGCGCAAAGACGATGCCGCCCTTGGCGCTTCCGTCGATCTTGGTCAGCACGATGCCCGTGATGGGCGCGGCCTTGGTAAACTCCCGCGCCTGACTGACGGCGTTCTGTCCCATCGTCGCGTCGAGCACGAGAAGCACCTCGCGGTCGGCAGAGGGCAACTCGCGGTCGATGACGCGGAAGATCTTGGCAAGCTCGTCCATCAGGTTCTTTTTGTTCTGAAGTCGTCCCGCAGTGTCCACGATGAGCGTATCCGCGCGACCGTGGCGCGCGGCGTCGATGGCGTCGTACACCACGCTTGCGGGGTCGGCCCCCTCTTTTTGCGCAATGAGCGTCGTGCCGCTTCGCTCTGCCCAGGTGAACAGCTGCTCGATGGCGGCGGCGCGGAAGGTGTCCGCGGCGACGAGGGCGACCTTGCGTCCCTCCTCGCGCAGGCAGTTTGCGATCTTGCCGATGGAGGTCGTCTTACCGACGCCGTTGACGCCGATGACCAGCACGAGCGCGGGTTTCGTCTTCAGTTCCAGCGCACGTTCCCCGTCGCCGAGGGTGCGGCAGAGCAGTTCTTTGAGTGCCTCACGCGCCTCCTCCGCGCGCAGGATGCGACGTTCGACGATGATCTCACGCAGCTGTTCGGTCAACGCAGTCGCCGTCGGCACGCCGAAGTCCGCCAAGAGAAAGATTTCTTCGAGTTCCTCGTAAAAGTCCTCACCGAGTTCCCCCGAGAAGGCTCGGAAGAGGCGGTCGGACGCATGCGTGAATGCGGTGCGCGTCTTCTTCAGACCCGCGACCAGTTTGGAAAAAAAGCCCATAAAACTTCCTTTTGATCGTGTTTAGTTCTGTTCGTATTCGTCGAGGATCTCGTCCTCCGCCAGACGGATGAAGTCCGAGACGCCCTTTTCCTGCATCGTGATGCCGTAGAGAACGTCGGCGCGCTCCATCGTCCCGCGACGGTGGCTGATGAGCAAAAACTGCGTCGACTTCGACTGGCGGTGCAGATACTCCGCAAAGCGCGCGACGTTGCTCTCGTCGAGCGCACTTTCGATCTCGTCGAAGATGCAAAACGGCGTCGGATTGACGCGCAGAAGCGAGAGGTAGAGCGCGATGGCAACGAAGGCCTGTTCGCCGCCGGAGAGCAGTGAAAGGTTCTTGACGTTCTTGCCCGGAGGCTGAACGGTGATCTCAATGAAGCAGTTCAACAGATCTTCGCGGTCGGTGAGAATGATGTCCGCGTTGCCGCCGCCGAAGAACTCGCGGAAGATCTCCTGAAAGATCTTGCGCAGGTTTTCAAAGGTGGACAAAAACATCTCACGCATCGTCTTTTCCAGCGAGACGATGAGATTCTCCAGTCCCTCCTTAGACGCGGTGACGTCGTCGTACTGGGTACGCAAAAACGCCTGACGTTCGGAAAGCTCTTTGAATTCCTCGGGTGCACCCTCGTTGACGGGGCCGAGCGCACGGATCTCGGAGCGGATCTTGGACAGACGCGCCTTTCCGCCGAGGGCTTTCGCCGTACCCGGCTCGATCTTGATGGCGCGCACCGCCGCCTCGTCGAGTTCGTATTCCTCCGCCAGACGGGCAAGGTAGGCACTGCGTTCGGCGTTCATGCGCTCAAGGCGGCTCGCCTTGACCTGGATGTCGGCAAGGAGGCTCTCGCGACGGGTGATGGAGTCCTTCTGTTCGGTGCGGAGCGCGACCGACTTCTGTTCCATCTCGTCGAGGTGACGTTTGATGCTTTCCAGTTTTTCGCCGCGAAGCGTGCCTTCACGGTTCGCTTCATCCTTGCGGCTCATGGCAGCCTTGATCTTCTCCTGTGCCTCGGCGATCGCCGCCTGAAGCGAGGTGATTTGACTTTGAAGATTCTCACGCGCGGCGTTTCTGGCACCTTCTGCAGAACTGATGCTCTCGAACGCGGCACTCTTTGCCGTGCTCTCGGCCACAAGCCTCGCACAGAGCGCGGAGAGTTCGTCCGCCTCGGCCCGCTCGGCACGCATGGCCTCGCGGATGCCGGAGAGTTCCTCTGCCGTCTGTGCGCGAAGTTCCGCCGTCTCCTTCAGACGCGCTTCCAGTGCCGCCTTCTGTTCGGCGGCCTCGGCGAGAAGTTCCGCTTCCCCTTCGCCCGACAGGCGACGGATCTCGGCGCGGATCGCCTCCATCGTCTCATCGCAGGACGCGACGCGTTCCCGACAGAGCGCAAGCGCACCCGACGCGTCAAAGAGCGCGGTGTTTGCCGCTTCCAGCGCGGAGCGCAGGGTGCTGTTTTCCTGCGCAAGCGCGTTTTCGCTGCGGGTGATCTCATCCGCCTCGCGGCGCGCCTCTTCCACGGACGCCGTCAGGGCACGGATCTCCTCGGAGAGCGCGGCAAGATCCTTTTCGCGCGTCAAAAGGCGCGCACTTTCCGCCTTCTGTCCACCGGCAAACGCACCGCCGGAGTGAATGATCTGTCCGTCGAGCGTAACGGTCTTGAGTTTGAAGTCGCGGCCTCTGGCGATCGCAGTGGCACTTTCCAGATCCTCCGCCACGGCACAGCGTCCGAGCAGATACTCGGCGACGCGCGTGTAATGGGGATCGAATTTTGCAAGGTTTAACGCACTGTCGACGAAGCCGCGGGCGGTGACGTCGTTCATATCGTCGACGCGGTGCTCCACGGTGTCCAGCGGCAAAAACGTCGCGCGGCCGAGCCGTTCGCGCTTTAAGTACGCGATGGCGGCCTTTGCCGCGTCGCGCGTTTCGACGACGATGTGCCCCGCCGCCGCGCCGAGCGCGGTCTCCAGCGCGGTGGTATACGCTTCTTCAGTGGAAAAGAGCGAGGACACGGGGCCGCAGATGCCGGAGAGTTTGCCGGAGGCGGACGCCTGCATCACCGCACGCACGCTCTCGGGATATCCCTCAAACGCACGGGCAAGTCGGGTGAGCGCATTCTTCTTTTCTTCGCAGACAGCGCGGCTCTCGGTCAGCGCGGCAATGCGCCGTTCGATGGTGATGGCGGTGCGGCCGAGTCGGTCGAGCTCGGCACGGACCGAGGAGAGTCGCTCCTCACAGGCGGCGACCTCGGCACGCTTTTCCTCGCAGGTGCGCTCGGCGGCGCGGGCGGCAAGCACGAGCGTCTTTTTGCGGTCTTCTTCGTGTTCCAGTTTTTCTTCTTCGGAAGCGATACGCGCTTCGTTTGCCTGTTTCATCACGCTCATCTCGCGTGCGGCAAGTTCGCGCTTGTGCACCTCGTTTTCCAGAGATTCCACCGTTTCACCGAGTTCCTTCAGACGCGCCTCCGCCACGGCGGCGGCGGTCTCGCGCTCGGTCAGGCTGTGGCGCAATTCGGACAGTGCGCGGTCTTTTTCGCGGCTTTCGCGCAAGGCTTCTTCCGCCGCAGCACGCGCCGCCTCCCACTCGTCGCGCACGGCCTCGGAATCCGCCGTCAATTCACGGATGGACTCCTCTGCTTCACGGATGCGTTCTTCGTGGTGGTGGATGTCGTTTTCCAGAACGGAGAGCGTGGACGCAAGTTCGCCCTGATCCGTCGCTGCTTCCACGATGAGCGTGCGCAACCGTTCGGCTTCCACGTTCTCCTGTTGGGTCTCAAGGTAGAGTTTTTCCAGTTCGCGTTCGATGACCTCACAGCGGTCAAAGACTTCGCGGTAGGCGGTATTCTGCACTTCCAGTTCCGCCTGCAAAGCCTCCGCCTCCGCCTCGCCCTCGCCGAGCTGTTCGCAGAAGATGGCGATCTCCAGAGCGCGACGCTCCTCGGAGAGAGCGCGGTAACGCTCGGCCTTCTTCGCCTGCTCTTCCAGCGTGGGCATACGGTCCTCGACCTCAGCTAAGATGTCACCGATGCGCACGGAGTTCTCCGTGACGCCGGCAAGCTTGTTCTGCGCCTCGGTCTTGCGGTAACGGAACTTGGAGATGCCCGCCGCCTCTTCAAAGACGTCGCGGCGATCCGAACCCTTGGACGAAAGGATCTCGCTGATCTTGCCCTGTCCGATGACGGAGTAGCCCTCGCGTCCGATGCCCGTGTCGAGGAAGGTCTCGACCACGTCCTTTAGACGGCAGGCCTCTCCGTTCAATTTGTATTCACTCGATCCGTCGCGGTAGAGACGGCGGGTGACGCTCACCTCGTCGCCGTCGTACTTCAGTCGGTGATCGGCGTTGTCAATGGTCATGGTGACCTCGGCAAAATTCGCGCTCTTTCGCGTGGCGGTGCCACCGAAGATCACGTCTTCCATCTTGTTGCCGCGCAGGGTCTTCGCGCTCATTTCACCGAGCACGAAGCGGATGGCGTCGGAGAGGTTCGACTTTCCGCTGCCGTTTGCGCCGACGATGGCGGTCATGCCGGGGCCGAAGGAGATCACGGTCTTGTCCGGGAAGGATTTGAATCCGTAAAGCTCCAGTGTTTTCAGATACATAAGTCAGCCTTTCTTGAATCGGTCGTTACTTGACGCCGAAAAGTTTCAGTGCCTCTTCGGCGGCTTTTTGTTCGCTTTCCCGCTTGGAGCGACCCTCGCCGCGCCCGACGGGATTTCCGTTGAGTCGCACCTCGGTCTCAAAGCGCTTGTCGTGGTCGGGTCCGCTCTCGCCGACGAGCGCGTACTCAAGCCTTGAGAGCGGATCCGTCTGGGTCAGTTCGTGCAGCATGCTTTTCGCATCGCGCAGCGTCGCACCGCCCCGCACCTCTTCGATCTTTCCGGTAACAACCGAAAGGATGAACGCGGAGGCTTTTTCCAGCCCCGCATCAAGGTACAGTGCGGCAAACAGTGCCTCGGTGGCGTCCGCGACGATGGAGCGTCGGATGGGCCCCGAGCGATGCTCTCCGTGTCCGAGCAAAAGGCACTCGTCGAGTCCGAGGGCAAGACCGTATTCGCTCAGCGCAGCGTCACAGACGACGCTTGCACGCAGTTTCGAAAGGCTCCCCTCGTCGAGTTCGGGAAACCGCGCGTAAATTTCGCGCGTAACGGAGAAGTTGAGCACGCTGTCGCCCAAAAATTCAATGCGCTCATTGTAGGGAAAGCCGCCCTCCCGATGCTCGTTGGCAAAGGAGGCGTGCGTAAGTGCTTCGTAGAGGACGAGAGGATCGGAAAAACGGTGCCCGATCCGCTCCTCCAGTGCCGCGGCACGGCGGCGAAACGCGGCGGGATAATCGGAAATGTGAAGATCTGCCATCAACCGTTCCTCAATCGTTTGCGCGTGCGCGGCGGAAGAAATCGCTCTCGGCAACACGGGCGGCCATCTTCACCGCGGAGACGATCGCCTTCGGGCTGGATGCGCCGTGCGCCTTGATGACGGGTGCGGCAATGCCCAGAATGGGCGCTCCGCCGTACTCGGTGTAGTCGAGTTTTTTGCGCAGATCCTTCAGTTGCGGCTTTAAGAGCATCGCGGCAAACTTCGAGCGAAGCGAGGAGAGCAATCCCTGCTTTAAGATGCCGGAGAAATAGAAGCCGAAGCCCTCGGAGAGCTTAAGCACGATGTTGCCGACGAAACCGTCGCACAAGAGAACGTCACAGCGGCCGAAGGGCACGTCGCGGCCTTCGATGTTGCCGACGAAGCGAATTCCCTCTTCGTTTTTAAGCATCTCGTGCGCCGTGCGGTAGAGCTCGGTTCCCTTCGTCTCCTCCGCACCGTTGTTGACCAGTCCCACGCGCGCCTCTTCCATCCCGAAGATGGCCTTCATGTAGGCACTGCCGAGATGCGCGAACTGCACGAGATTCTCGGGCAAGAGGTTGATCGACGCGCCGGAGTCCATCAGAAGCGTCGGGGTCGACAGCGGCAGGATCGTACCGATGGCGGCGGTCTTCATTCCCTCCAGACGGCCGACGATGACGGACGCACCCGTCACGAGCGCGCCGGTGTTGCCGGCGGAGATGACCACGTCGCCCTCTCCTTCCTTGAGCAGGCGAAGCGCAGTCGCCATCGAGGAGTCTTTTTTCTTTTTGACGGCACTCATTGCGCTGTCCTCCATCGTGATCACGCTCTCGGCGTGACAGACGGTGACAAAGGAGAGGTCGTCTTCCGTCAGGCAGGCGCGGATCTTGTCCGCGTCGCCGCAAAGGGTCAGTTCAATGCCCGCTTCGCGTGCGCCCTGAACAAAAGCGGGAGCGAGCGTCTCCGGGGAAGCATCCGCCCCCATTACGTCTGCGATCAGTCTCATTTCGAGGCCTCCGTGTGTTTGCAGGTCTTGTTGCGGCAGTAGAGTTCATCCCCCTTCTTGCGGCGCAGGAGAACGTCGCCGCAGAGGGGACACTTCTTCTCGGTGGGCAGATCCCAGGAGGAGAAATCGCACTTCGGATAGTTCTCACAGCCGTAGAACGAGCGGTTCTTCGGGCTACGCTTGAGCACGACCTTGCCGCCGCACTTCGGGCAGGGCACGCCTGCCTCAGTGAAGACGGGCTTGGTGAAGCGGCAGGTCGGATAATCTTCGCAGGCGTAGAATTCGCCGTAGCGACCGCGCTTCAGATAGACGTCTTTGCCGCAGATCTCGCACTTCATGCCCTCGACCTTCTTGGCCTCGGGGCGCGGCGCGACCTTGCCGGATTTATCCAGCGGAAGCGTGTTCTTGCACTCGGGGTAATTCGGGCAGGCGGCAAAGGCACCGAAGCGGCCGTGCTTCAAGACCATCGTGGAGCCGCACTTTTCACACTTGATGTCGAGTTCCACGGGGGGTGCGGCGATCTTTTCCTGACGCTCCTGCGCCTCCGCCTTGGCGAGAAGCTCAGCAAAGGGCTCGTAAAACTCGGAGAGAATGCGCTTGTAGTCCTCCTTGCCCTCGGCGATGCGGTCGAGGCTCGCTTCCATGTCGGCGGTGAACTTGTAGTCGATGATCGGTGCAAAGCAGCGCACCATCCACTCGTTGGTCACCTCGCCGAGCGCGGAGGGGGCGAGGAACTTGCCCACGCGGGACACGTAGCCGCGGGAGATGATCGTCGCGATCGTCGGCGCAAAAGTACTCGGACGGCCGATGCCCATCTCTTCCATCGCGCGCACGAGCGTACCTTCCGTGTAACGGGAGGGCGGCTGGGTGAAGTTCTGTTCGGGCAAAAGTTCGTTTAAGGTGAGGGCTTCTCCCTTCTGCATCGGGGGAAGTTTCGCCTCCTTCTTCGTCTCCTCCTCGTCCTCGCCGTCGGCGTAGGCGGAAAGGAAGCCGCGGAAGCGGATCACCTCACCGGAGACGCGGAAGGTGTAACCCGCGGCGTCGATGTCCACGCTCGTCACGTCGATGAGTGCGTTTGCCATCTGGCTTGCCACAAAACGGTCGAAGATGAGTTTATACAGGCGGTACTGCTCGGGCGTCAGCGACGCCTTGATGGACTCGGGGGTCAGGGAGAGGTCCGTCGGGCGGATCGCTTCGTGGGCGTCCTGCGCGCCGGACTTGGTCTTGTAGAACGGGGGCTTTTCGGGCACGAATTCCGCACCGTAACGGGCGGCAATGTAATCACGCGCTGCACTCTGTGCGTCCGCGGAGACGCGCAGGGAGTCGGTACGCATGTAGGTGATCAGACCGTGGCTGCCGCGGCCTTTGATCTGCACGCCTTCGTAGAGTTCCTGCGCCACGCGCATCGTGCGCTGGGACTGGAAGGAGAGGCGGCGAAACGCGTCCTGCTGCAGTTGGGATGTGGTGAACGGCGGCGCGGGATGGCGCACCTTCTTGCTCTGTTTGATGTCGCGTACGAAGAACGCGGCGTCACGCACGGCGGAAAGCACCTCGTCGGCGGCCTCCTTCGAGGTCAATTCCATCTTCTTGGCGCCGCGGCCGAAGAAACGGGCGGAAAACGCTTTTTTCGCGTCGCCGACAAGGTTTGCTTCGATCGTCCAGTATTCCTCCGCGACGAAGTCACGGATCTCTTTTTCACGGTCGACGACCAGGCGCGTCGTGACGGACTGCACTCGGCCGGCGGACAGACCGCTCTTGACCTTCTTCCAGAGCAGGGGGCTGATCTTGTAGCCGAGGATGCGGTCGAGGATGCGGCGTGCCTGCTGGGAGTTGACCAGCGACAGGTCGATCGTGCCGGGGTTCTTGATCGCGCTTCTGACCGCCGTCTTCGTCAGTTCGTGGAAGGCGGCGCGGCGCACCTTCTCCGGCTGAAGATCGAGCGCGGAAACCAGATGCCACGAGATCGCTTCTCCCTCGCGGTCAGGGTCCGTTGCGAGGTAGACGACGTCTGCCTTCTTCGCCTCTTTCTTCAAGGCGGAAATGACGTCGCCCTTGCCGCGAATCGTGATGTAGTTGGGCTCAAAGCCCGCGTCGATGTCGACGCCGAGGGTGGATTTGGGCAGGTCACGCACGTGACCTTTGGAGGCCATGACCTTAAAGCCCTGACCGAGGTAGCCCTTGATGGTATTCGCTTTGGAGGGGGACTCCACAATGACCAGATTTGCCATATCGTTCTCCGTATCTATCTAAAATTTGATTCCGATTCCAATTCCGCCTCGTCGAGAAGACAGAAGCGGTTTCCGCCGACGCGCTCCACGTAGCCTTTGATCTCCAGAGAGGAGAGCAGGCGCATCAACACGGACGCCGAGAGGCCGCCGGACAGTGCTTCTGCATCGGTCGGCGTGTGCGAGAGACGGGAAAGCAGCGCTCTCTCATCCGCGGTCAATTCCAACACCGAAGCGCGCTCTCGCGCTTTTCTCCTCGTCTTTTGCGGCGGAGACTGTTTGTATTCGGGCAAAAGACTCTTTCGGTCGCTTCCGGGGAAACGGAAGACGGCGTCGGAGACCTTTTCCTTCTTGCGCGGGGCGGGTTTTGCCCGCGGCGAGACGGTGATCTGTTCGGGAAATTCCGCCGCCAGCGCCTCGAGGACGTCGTCTGCGTTCATGGCACACTTCGCGCCGCAGCGGAAGAGATGGTTGGAGCCTGCACAGCCGGCGGAAAAGATCGAGGACGGAACGGCGTACAAAGGACGGCCGAGGCGCAGCGCCTGATCGGCGGTGATGAGTGAGCCGCTTGCCACCGAAGCCTCGACGACGAGCGTGGCTCTGCCGAGAGCGGCAAGGATGCGGTTTCGCATCGGGAAGTTTTTCGCGTTCGGCGGTGTGCCGGGCGCGTATTCGGTGAGGACGAGTCCGCTTTCCGCCACCTGAGCGATGAGTTCGCGGTGTTCGGGCGGATAGGCGCGGTCAATGCCGCAACCGAGCACGCCGACGGTCTTCGTCTCACAGTAGAGCGCGGCGCGGTGAGCGAGACCGTCGACTCCGCGCGCGAGCCCCGAGACGAGGACGGCTCCTCCGCGGGCAAGATCCACCGAAAGGCGTTTTGCCGCGCGTTCTCCGTAAGCGGAGGGCGTTCGCGTTCCGACGACGGTCACGGTCGGCGCGCGGTCGAGATCGCAGAACTCGCCGACGTGGTACAAGAGGATCGGCGGGCTGGCCAGATCAAAGAGGCGTTTGGGATAAAAGTGATCGGTGCAGGCAGTGATCCCTACCCCGTTCTTTTCACAGTATTCCACGACCCCTTCGGCAAATTCCAAATTTTTGTTGCAAAAGGCCTTGTGCCGAGAACGCCACTCGATCGGTGCGGCGCGAAGATCCTCCTGTGAGGCTTCAAACACGGCGCGGGCACTTCCGAAATACTTCAGAAGAAGCGGAAGCAACGCACTCCCGGTGGGTGCGCAGGAGGTCAGCCAGACCAAGTACAGCTTCTCGTCGTTCATTCTGCTCCTCGCGTACTCTCGTAGAGCGTGACGGCCGCGGCGCAGGCGGCGTTGAGGGACTCCATGCCCTGCATCGGAATCCCGAGAAGTTCATCGCAACACTCCCGAGCCTCCTCCGTCATCCCGTGGCCCTCGTTTCCGATGACAAGCGCAAAGGGGCGGGACCAGTCGGCGTCGCGGATGTCTTTTTTTGCACGCGGGCTCGTTCCGTACAAGGACAGACCGCGCGTTTTCACGGTGTCCACGCCGTCTTCCAGCGTGTCGCAGACGAGAAGTTCCAGACAGAACAGCGCACCCATACACGCGCGCACGGTCTTGGGATTGAAGAGATCGGCACAATCCACGAAGATCGCGCCGCGGTAACCAAAGGCCGCCGCCGAGCGAAGGATCGCGCCGACGTTTGCGGGGTCGCGGACTTCCTCCAGAAAGAGATAGCGTTCACTCTGCGGCGCACGAAACGCAGACGTCTCCAACACCGCCGAAAGGCAAAACACGGCAAGCACTCCCTGCGGAGCAAGTTCCGTAGACACGGCGGCGTAGACCTCTTCGGGCACGACGATCAGCCGGCAATCAAACGGATCGAGTGCGGCTCTGACGCGCTCAGAGACCTCTTCCCCGGCCGCAAGAGAGAGCACAACGGTCTCGGGGACGAGTCCCGCGTCAAGGGATTCAAAAAACAACGTCACGCCCTCAATGAAAAAAGCATCGAGTGCGCGGCGGTACTTTTTTTCCTGCAGGGAACGGATGCGGCGGATCGTTTCGTTTTTCTTCGATTCCACTCTCGTCTCGATCACGGCCTGTCCCCCCATTTTGAAAATTTCCTATATTATACATCATGGCAATCTCTTTTTCAAGAGTGAATTTAATATAAGGAAGAAAAAAAGTCCTCACACAAGACTGTACAAACGCCGCCTTTTGTGCTACAATAAATCTATCTATAAAGACTACGAGGTGTGGCCATGGCAAATACCCCCATTCGTGAGGATATCGTCGCCGGACGAAACGCCGTTCGCGAGGCACTGGAAAGCGAGCGCACCCCCGACAAGATCTATCTTGTCCGCGGGGAAAAACACGGCGCGATCCACGCCATCGTCCAAGACGCCAGGAGCCGCAAGATCCCCGTGGAACAAGTGCGTCGCGAGAAGCTCGACGCGCTGTGCGGCGGCGTGAATCATCAGGGCATTGCCGCCCTAGTCCCCCCGATGACCTACGCGAGCCTCGACGAACTCTTCGAACTTGCAAAAGAGCGCGGAGAGAAGCCGCTTTTTCTCATCGCCGACCACATTCAGGATCCGCACAATCTCGGCGCGATGCTCCGCGTCTGCGACGCGGTCGGGGCCCACGGTCTCATCCTGCCGAAGCACGACGCCTGTCCGATCAATTCCACAGTCGTTAAGGCGAGTGCGGGCGCGGCTCTGCACACCAAGATCGTGCGAGTCACGAATCTTGCCGCCTGCTGTGAAACGCTCAAGGAACGCGGAGTCTGGATCGCCGCACTGGAAGCGGACGGAGACGACTACGCCTCCTTTGACTACGACACCCCGCTTGCCCTGATCCTCGGAAGCGAGGGGCGCGGCGTGGGCCGTCTGCTGCGCGAAAAGAGCGATTTTTGCATCAGCCTGCCCATGCACGGAAACGTCAACTCGCTCAACGTCTCCTGCGCGACTGCCGTCGTCCTGTACGCCGCCGAACGCGCCAGAAGAAAACCGTAATTGCCCTCACGCGCGCACGCGCACGCGCATTCGCGCACACGTATTTTTGAAATAGGAGAACATCCATGGCAAAATACCGCATCACCGACCGTCGCAAGAAGGTCTCTCCCGCCCTCGGGTTTGTCCCGACGGACGCGGCCCCCGTCGCCGACGCGCCGACCATGCCCTCTCCGATCACCAGCGGAGACGCGGCGTTCCGCCTCTACGAAGAGTTTTTCACGCCCGAGTTGCCGAGTCAATCGGTTGACGAGAGCGTCGAAGATCTCCTCGACGAAGTGAGCGCGGAC
>JAFQUW010000113.1 GCA_017408325.1 Clostridia bacterium
ATAGATCGCCGCGTATTCGCCGTATTGGGAGATGGCGCAGGGGTAGGTGAAGTCGTTTGCGTCAAAGGGGAGCTTGTGGGAGAAGACCTTGCCGCGCAGCATGTCCGCGTAGCGGTAAAAGACCTCTTTTTCCTCTTCGTCGACCGTCACGGGTGCGTATTGTCCGTATTGGATCTGCACGGTGTTTTGCGCGCCCTCCACCTTTGGGCAAGGGACGACCTCGCCCGTGCGCACGTCGCAGAGATAGTAGGAAAGGATCTCGTTTTCGGGGAAAGTTTCAAGCTCGGGGTGATAAAACGCCAGACGCAGGTAGCTCTCGGAGGCGAAATCGTAGCCGTCAAGTGTGCCGTACGGACTTAAATCCACGCGCACGACCTTTGTGACGGCAAAGGAGGCTTCGCTCTCGCGGATGTAGATGAGAAGCTCGCCTTTGTCCTGACCGACGGCGTAGAGCCCGCTGTGGGAAAATTGCCGGATGTTTGTGCCGTAGACGTCGACTCCGTCCGCCGCGCTTCCTTCAAAGAGGGGCGCGCTCTTTGACTTGACGGTGTCCACGCGCCACTTTTTTCCGTCCTCGTCTTTGCAGACGAAGACGTTTTCGGTGTTGGCACGCGAGAGGGCAACGTCCCCGAAATATGCGGAGACGATCCGTCCTTTGGTGACGGTCGTTTCCTCATCGGAGGCAGTCAGATCGGAGATCGGGGGCACGTGGCGGAAATAGCGGTAGGTTCCGGAAAGTCCCACGCGCGAAAGGTCGAAGGACTCAATGGGGAACTTCGTGAGATCCCCCGTGTTGAGGTTGTAGGTCGCGACGTAATCGCCTGCGGTGACGTAGTCGTCGCCGCGCGGGAAGAGAAATCCGTCGACCACGGAAAAGACGTCCTCTTCCGTGCGGATCAGAGAAGCGTCGGTCGCGTTGTAGTTGCAGGCGACGTAGAGGAACAGCGAACCGAGGATCAGCACCACCAGAAAGAGACTGAGCGTCAGGATCAGTGCCGAACGCGAGGCTTTTTTCTTGTGTTCGTCGTAAGTCGTCTGTTCGATTTGAAGATTGTCTTCCATTCGTGACTCCTGAAAGGAGAGGAGTTACTCTCCGTCGATTTTGGTATTTCTTCCGAGATCGGCGCGCAAGTCCTCGTGGCCGCGCACGATGCCGTCCTCGCTCTGTGCCTTGCCGCTCCAGATGATCTTGCGCGGACATTTTTCTTCGCAGATGCCGCATCCGGTGCATTTTTCGTAGTCGATGTGCGCGACGGAATCGGTGACGGTGATGGCACCGGTCGGACAGTTCTTTTCACAGATCTTGCAGCCGATGCAGCCGACGTCGCAGTAGTGGCGGACGGCGCTTCCGCGGTCGAGCGAACGGCAGCCGACCCAGTGACGCGCGTCGAAGGGGATGAGCTCAATGATGTGCTTCGGGCAGGCTTTGACACAGGCACCGCAGCCGCGGCAGGAGTGGTAGTCGACGGCGGCGACGCCGTTGACGATGTGGATGGCGCCGAATTTACAAGCGGCTGCACAACTGCCGAGACCCACGCAACCGTAGGGACATTCACGGGCACCGCCGGCAAGCCGCGTTGCGGAGATGCAGTCGAGAGCACCGTCGTAGAGGTATTTTTTTCGGGCGAGATCGCTCGTGCCGCTGCACATCACCTGCGCGCGCATTCGAACGCTCTTTTTCGCTTTGACACCCATCGTCTCGGCGATGCGAGCGTGCGCGTCGTCGTCGGCGACGGTGCAGGCGTTGACGTCCGCCTCACCGCGGGCGATCGCCTCGGCACAGGCGTCGCAGGAGGAAAAACCGCAGCCGGCGCAGTTGGCACCGGGCAGCTCACTTCGAATGGCTTCCACGCGTTCGTCGGTTGCGACGTAGAACAGTTTGGAGAAGAGGGCAAGGGCTCCGCCGAAGAGCGCGCCGAACAGCGCAAACCAGAGCACGGAAGAGAGAATGATCTGCATAAATCCTCCTTAGAGTTCGATGCCGGAGAAGCCGGAAAACGCCATGGCACAGAGGCCTGCGGCGAGCAGGGCAAGCGGCATTCCTTCAAAGGCGCGGGGCGGAGCGGCAAAGACGAGACGCTCGCGCACGCCGGCAAAAATGAGCAGGGCGACGAGGAATCCGATCGCCGAGGCAAAGCCGAAGACGGTCGCCTCCAGTACGGTCGAGTAGTTTTCGACGGCGAGCAGTGCGGCACCGAGCACGGCACAGTTGGTGGTGATCAGAGGCAGGTAGATGCCGAGTGCGTGGTACAGCACGGGGATGTAGCGTTTGAAGAACATCTCAATGAGCTGGACCAGAACCGCAATGATGAGAATGAAGGCGATGGTCTGCAAAAATTCCAGACCGTAGGGCTTTAAGATGAGCTCGTTGACCTCAAAGGTCAAAAAGTTCGAGACCGTGATGACGAAGGTGACGGCAAGGCCCATACCGAATGCGGTCGCGGGTTGCTTGGAGACGCCGAGGAAGGGACAGACGCCCAAAAAACGCGAAAAGATAAAGTTTTCGACCACGATGGCGGAAAACGCGATGAGAAGCAAACTCGTAAGACTCATATTCGTCCTCCTCAGTGCTTGATCTTGGCAGCCTTCGCGGCCTTGAGCTTCTCGATGAGCGCGCGCGCGGCGGCAGTCACGAGAGCGAGGGCGATGAAGGCACCGGCAGGCGTCTGGAAAAACGCGACGGCGGGAATGGTTTCGGGCAGGATGCGAACGCCGTAGAGCGAGCCGCTTCCGAAAAGTTCGCGCAGCGCGGAAATGAGAATGAGCGCGAGCGTGTAGCCGAGTCCCATGAACAGGCCGTCAAACAGGGAGGCAACGACGCCGTTTTGCGAGGCAAAGGCCTCGGCGCGCGCCAGAATGATGCAGTTGACGACGATGAGCGGGATGAACAGACCGAGCGACTCCGAAAGAGAGGGCAGATAGGCCTTCAAAAGCAGGTCGACCATTGTGACGAAGGTGGAAATGACCACGATGAAAGCCGCAATGCGCGCCTGGCTCGGAATGAAACGGCGAAGCAGCGAGATGAAGACGTTGGAGCAGACGAGGATGGCCGTCATGGCAAGACCCATGCCGATTCCGTTCGTCAGACTGGTCGTGACCGCGAGGGCGGAACAGATACCGAGCAACTGAATGAAGACGGGGTTGTTGTCCAGCAGTCCGTCGCGGGCAAGTTTGCCGATGGAAAATTTCATATCCGTTCCTCCTTTCAGACGCCGAGCGCGGCAAGGCAACGGGTGGCGGTGTTGACACCGTTGATGACCGCCTTGGAGCTCTTGGTGGCGCCGGAGATGGCGTCGATGTCCTCCTTGAGCACGAGCTCCCCGGAGGAACCGATGTATTGCGCGAGGTATTCTTCCTCCGCGACGCGGCTGCCGAGTCCGGCGGTTTCGGAGAGGGCGATGATCTCGACCTTGCGGATGGAAGAATCCGCGCCGAAACCGACGATCATATCGATGTCGGCGGAAAAACCGGCGGAGAGCACGCGCACGGCGTATCCGGCGGGTGCGCCGTCGGGGTTGCGCAGCAGGTAGATCGCTTCGACGTTCTGTCCCTCCGGCACGGGAACGGCCTCGTCGTCAAGGACGGCTTTGTCGCCGTAGATGCGCTTCAAAGCGGACTCAATGGTCGCTTTTTCGTTTGCGGCAATGGGATCCTTGGTCAGAAGGAAGGTCGCGCCGAGCAGTCCCGCACAGATGGTACAGATTAAAAACAGACAGAGGACGATCTTGACGTAGGGGATGGAGGCGACGGGCTTTTCGGCCGTCTGCTTTTCAGGCTTTTTGTTTTTCTTCATGCTGCTTGGAACCTCCTTTCCCGAACGGTTTGGGACGGGTGTAGCGATCGAGATAGTAGACGAACAGATTCATGATGAGAATGGCAAAGGAAACACCTTCGGGGTAACCGCCGAAGAAGCGGATAAACACCGTGAGGGCACCGATACCCACGCCGTAGACGATGCGTCCGGCGGAACTTGCGGGGCTTGTGACGTAATCGGTCGCCATGAAGACGGCACCGAGGATGAGACCGCCGGAGAGAAGTTCGGCAACCATAAAGGAGAGGGGGTCGGCACCGCCCTGCGGGAAGAAGTAGCAGAGCGCGGCGGTCGTAACGAGGCAGGAAAGGGGAATGCGGAAGTCAATGGTGCGACGCACGATGAGGTACAGACCGCCTGCCAACAGAAGCAGCGCACTGACCTCGCCGAGACAACCCGCACGGGAACCGAAGAGGAGGTTGAGCGTCGTCTCATTCGGGAGAAGACCGGTTTTGAGCGTGGTGAGCGGCGTCGCAGAGGTGATCGCATCGGCAGGGATCTCACCGAGTACGGACAGCCGCGTTCCGGCGGCGGTGTAGGTCGTCATATCGGTCGGGAAGGAAATGAACAGGAAGATGCGCGCGGCAAGCGCGGGGTTGACGATGTTCTTTCCGAGTCCGCCAAAGAGTCCCTTGACGATCACGATGGCAAAAAACGCACCGACGACCGCCATCGCATAGGGCAGGGACGGCGGCAGGGTGAAGGCGAGGAGAATGCCCGTGACCACGGCGGAGAGATCCTTGACGGGGACGGGACGTTTTAACAGTTTGTTGTAAAGCGCCTCAAACACTACGCAGGAGAGTACGCAGACGAGCGTGAGCGAAAGTGCACGCAGGCCGAAGAGGAACACGCCCCAGATGAGCGCGGGGCAGAGCGCGATGATGACGTCGAGCATCAACACGCGCGTGGTGTCTTCGGTGTAGAGATGCGGGGAGGCGGAAACACGCAGTAATTTCATAGACGGAACCTCACTTCTTCGCGCTTTCGCGAATCTTGGCTTTGGCAGTGCGGATGTACTGCACGAGGGGAACGGAACCGGGGCAGATGTGTGCGCAGGAACCGCATTCCACGCAGGAGAGGATGTCAAACTCGGCGGTGCGCAGATATTCACCGGACTTTGCGTATGCGGCAAAATACATCGGCATCAGGTACATCGGGCAGACCTCGGAACATTTTCCGCAATGAATGCAGGTGGCGTTGGCGCGATGCTTGACGGGGGAGAGGGCAAGCAGACCGGAGGTGGTCTTGGTGACGACTCCGTCTGCATCCCAACGCGCCGTACCCATCATCGGGCCACCCGTGACGATCTTGTCGGGTTCTTCGGAAAAACCGCCGCAGAATTCAAACAGATCGGCAAAACTCGTGCCGAAGGGAACGCGCAGGTTCGACGGCTTTGCCACGCAGTCACCCGTGACGGTCATCACGCGGTCGATGAGTGGCATGCCGGTTACGAGAGAGGTGTAGATCGCGGCACAGGTCGCGGCGTTGAGTACGAC
>JAFQUW010000114.1 GCA_017408325.1 Clostridia bacterium
AACCGAAACGCCACGCCCCCGTTGTGGGGTGCGGGCCACGGGTCTAACGGGGGGAATGGTCCTCGAGTGCTTGCAGGAGTCGCGAGAGGGGAAGGACGAGCGTGCCGAGGGCGAGATTTCCCGCGGCGTGGATCAGGTCGAAATACAGTCCCGCGCCGATCCAGAGGAGCATCCGCTCAAAGGAGAGCCCGAAGAGGATCGCCTGCATGGGCGCGTACAGCACGCCGAACAACAGACCGTGTGCGGCGGCGACGAGCGGAAGGACGACGCGCGCCTTTCGGTCGCTGAGGTTCTTGGGAACGAGCATCACCGCGCCCCACAACGGAAGCCAGACGTACAGATAGGGGATCCACCACAGGCCGAAGCCGTAGAAGAGTCCCGTCAAAAAAACGTAGAGGTAGAGTGGGATGAGTGCGCCCACCCGATAAACGCGCGTCAGGACGACGAGGAGCACGCCGACGAGGTGGATGTTCGGAAGTGCCTCCATCAGAAGGTCGGATAAAAACATCAGCCCCCCAAACAGCGCGAACAGAACGGTGCGGCGCAAGCTGCGCGAGAGGTGCATTATCCCCGTTCGACCTTGAAGGCGTAAGAGGCGCCGTCCGTGATCTCGGTGGTATCGACGCCGGAAAGTGCGTATTCGCCGTCGACGTAAAACGCCCAGTAGGTGCCGTTTGCTTCAAAGTCGGCAGAGATGCCGTCCACCTTCTTGACGTAGAGCCCGTATTCGCTCTCGTCGCCCTCGATGAGACCGAGTTCCAGCAGTGCGTCGCCGACGGTCGTTTTGTCGGTTTTTATGGTGTAGAGCGTCTCGTTTCCTTCCCCGTCAACGACGGTAAACGAAAAGCTCTTGTCCCCTACGCCCTTGATCACGATGGCGTCGTCGTCCTCGTCGGGGGTCGCGGCCTCCTCGTTTTGGGTGGGGGTCTGAGTGGATTGGTCGCCCGATTGGGGTGTCTCGGGAGTGGTGCTCTGACAGCTTGTCACAGCCGTTGCTGATGCCGCAATCAGCAGGATGCAAAGCGTCAGAGACAGAAGGGATGTGCGAATCTGTTTCATATTCTTTTTCTCCTTTGGATAAAATAGGATTGTTGCGTCGTCCCGGCGCGGCACTCGCGCGCAAAAAAAGGGAAGGCTTGAAAACGGGCGGTCTTCCGGCTCGGTACGTCCGCCTCGCCTTCTCGAACGTTTCGTTCAATGGCGTCGCCCCGTGCCTTTGCGGCAAGGCAGGGGAGTGAGACGGAGATTGCGGTACCACACGGCGACGGGCTCGCGATGGCTTGTCCTGCTTCCCGTTTCCGTTTTCCGTTTGGCATTATAGCACGTTCCTCGCTTTTTGTACAGAAAAACGCCCCTTTTTTCGTCTCAAAAGGGCGAAAAAAGTTTTGCAGCCCCTTGACAAAACGCCAATTTCGATTATAATCTGTTTTGAGAATGATTCCTATTCTTATTTCACCACCCCACATATTTGATGAAAAGGAGATTGTTTGTTATGAAAAAATTTGTTTGCCAGATCTGCGGTTACGAGCACGTCGGAGAGTCTGCTCCCGATACCTGCCCCATCTGCCACGTGAACGGTTCCAATTTTAAGGAAGCCCCGTCCGCCCCTGCGGAAAAGAAGAACCCCTACGAGGGCACGAAGACCGAACAGAATCTGCGCGACGCGTTTGCCGGCGAGTCGCAGGCGAGAAACAAGTACACCTACTTTGCCTCCGTGGCGAAGAAGGCGGGCTTTGAGCAGATCGCGGCGATCTTCCTTGAGACTGCCGACAACGAGAAGGAACACGCAAAGCTTTGGTTCAAGGCGCTCGGCGGACTCGGCGACACGGCCGAAAACCTGCTTGCCGCCGCCGAGGGCGAGAACTACGAGTGGACCGATATGTACGACACCTTTGCCCGTGAGGCGGACGAAGAAGGCTTCCACGATCTTGCGCGTCAGTTCCGCGAAGTCGCCGCCATCGAGAAGGCGCACGAGGAGCGCTACCGCAAGCTTCTGCACAACGTCGAAGCCAAAGAGGTCTTTGAAAAGAGCGGTGTCGTGTTGTGGGAATGCCGCAACTGCGGTCACCTTGTCCTCTCCGCGAAAGCACCCGAGGTTTGCCCCGTCTGCAACCATCCGCAGGCCTTCTTTGAATTGAGAAAAGAGAACTATTGAGATGACGAAAAAAGCCGAAGCGATCCTTTCCGTCTTGCGCGAGAGCGAGGGACACCTGACCGCTGACGGGGTCTATCTTGCCTGTCGTAACGCGGGCGTTGAGGTCTCCGTGGCGACGGTCTACCGCTGTCTGTCCTCCCTTGCCGAAGAAGGGCTCATCCGCCGCTTTTCCGTCTCGGGTGAGCCGGAGTACTTCGACAAGACGCCCACGGCGCACGAGCATTTGTTCTGCTCGCGTTGCAAGCGCGTGACGGACGCGAAAAGCGCAGACGTTCACCGTCTTTTAGAGGAGACCTTCGGGATCACGCTGGAGAACTACGACCTCTCCATGCACGTCGTCTGCCGCGATTGCCGCGGCGCGTAGGCGAGGGGAGAAGAAAAATGAGAAAAGAAGCACGCAGAATGCGTGCTTCTTTTTTGCGGGTTGTGTTTTGGGTCTTCTTTTTTCTTTCAAGAGAAAGAAAAAAGAAGCAAAAAAAGAAAGCAAAGAGTGAGAAGGGCAAAAGGAGGGCGTCAGGCACAAAACGAGCCCAAACGACGGGCTCGTTTTGCGGCGGCGGGTTTTTCTTTTCTTTCTTCTTTCAAGAGAAAGAAGAAAGAAACAAAGAAGAAAGCAAAGCGAGGGAAGGCAAAAGGGGGGACTCAAACACAAAACGCGGTCAAACCGCGACCGCTGTTTGCGGCAGGCGTTTGATCGGGGACGGTAGTTTTTTCCATAAACCGCAAACGGTGCCCACGCTTTACGGGCACCGTTTGTGCTGAAGGTCGTCTTTTTTTCTTTTTCTCGTATCGCTTTTCTTTTGCTTCTTTTCTTTTCTCGAAAAGAAAAGAAGAGGAAAAACTCTTATTTTCCGAGCGCCTCGCGGATGGCGTCGGTGAGACGGGCTTCGCTTCCTTTGGCGAGTGGGCCGCCGCGGTTGTAGTACATATAGGCGTCGCCGCGCTCGTAGGCGGCCTTGTCCCAGAGCTCGTCGGAGGGGAAGTAGCCGTAGTTTCCGCCGCAGAGTTCCCACACCGAGGCAGGGGCAAAGGCATCTTTCAGGTTCATTCCGACGTCGGAAAAGAGTTCAAAGGGCACGCCGATGACGCGGAGTGCGCCGAAGGAGAGGAGGGTCACGGTCGCGTCAAACGCGGTCTCGGAAAGTCCGAGGGACTCCAGACGCATCTGGGATTGCGCCCAGAGGTAGTTTGCCTCTTCGTATTTTTGGTTTTGAAGTTCTTTTGAGTCCACGCGTGCCGCCGCGGCACGCTCGGCGGCCGGGGCAAGGTTTGCACGCGGATGATCGGCTTCCAACGGGAGATGAACGCGCACTTTTTGAATCGAAAAGCCTTCGGTCTCGATGAGCGAGCCGTTTTTCACGATCTCGCGCACGCCGTCGGCGATCTTTTTGCCGTATTCGTGCAGGCGTTCGTGGTGATCGGGCTCGTCCTGCAGGACGGGGTTTAAGTCTCCGCAGGGGGCAGTCGCAAAGATCGCTTCGTCAAACAGACCGTCTTCGGTCAGTGCGTCGACCACGACGCCGGGGTAGTCGCGCGAGTAGAGGCGGCAGTCGGCGTTCTTCGTCACGGGGTGGCAGGCATAGTTGACGAGCGCGACGCGGCGGCTCTTCGTTTCAAGCGTGAGCAGGGTCAGGTCGGGGTCAACGTCCGTTTCGTTTTCCTTCACGCGGTTTCGCGCGACGCCGAAAACGTCCGTTTTGGCAAAGAAGAGACGCGCTTCTTCAGCACGTGACTCTTTTGCTTCCAGTGCGCAGGAGACGAGTTCTTCTTCCAGTTCGTGCACAAAACTCTCGCGGCACTCACCGAGCAAGAGCAGGCTCATCGCGGCGGGCGCGCAGTGCGTGTGCGTGCAGGTGATGACGACGCGCTCGGGGGAGACGCCCGCGGCGCGGCCGAGACGCGCTTCGAGCGCACGCGTGTGCGCGGGGGCAAGCCCGAGCAGATCGCAGAAGACCAGAAGTGCCTTTTCGCCCACCCCCTCCTGCAAGAGGAGCATGGACATCTGCGGCTGATCGAGCACGCCGACGGCAGAACCGTTTCGTGCGATGTAGCCCGTCTGGTCGTAGTTTTCGGGCAGGGGGATCGGTCGTTTGGCAAAAGAGAGGAGTGTCATGGTTCGTTCTCCTCGGAGGAAAGGACGAGCTCGGTCAGTTCCGACAGACGTTCCAGATCGCTTTCCGAATGGGCGGGGAAGACGCGCGCGGCGTTGCACTTCGGGCAGGAGAAGGCGATCCCGTCGGGCAACAAGTGGAAATCGACGTGCTGTTCGCCGCAGGAACAGGAGATCTTCCCCTCCTCGGCGAGGTCGCGCACGAGGTAGAGCATCTGACCCATCAGGTGCGCGTCGAGAAGCGGCGGATGTTCCTTGAACGCTTCCAGTTCTTCCTCGGTCCACTCTTCTTCCTCTTCGTCGAATTCGTCGTCCATCCATTCGCCGCCGGTGAGTTCCAGAAGCTGTTTGCGGTTTTCCTCCAGTGCCTCCTCCACCATTTCCTCGGTGCCGATGAAGCAGAGGTCGAGCGCGGTCATCGGGCACTGCAGGACGAACAGATCGCGCGAAAAGACCACCTGCGTCTCCACGGTGAAACGGTGCGGGTTCGGGCAGGTGAGGCAGGGGAGGGCGAGGGACAGCTTGTTCTCTTTCGTGAGTGAGGCGACAAGCGTGGGTGCTTCTTCGCCGCATTCCTTGCAGGAGAGTTTGAGTTCCTGCCCGCCCAAGACGAAGAGATTCAAGTCTCCCACGATGGCCGTGCCGCAGACGGGGCAGCGGTAGGCGATGATGCGTTCGGTGTTCATTTTTTCTTTTCTCCTGTATCAACGCCGAAGAAGGCGAGGGAATCGAGCACGGCACCCTTTTCCTCTCCCCACGCTTCTCCCGCGTGATGGTAGTCGAATTTTTGGCAGAACCGTCCGATGAGATCGGAAAGTTTTGCAAGATACGCTTCCTCGACTTCTCGGATGTCGTCGACAAAGTCGGTGTAGCGGCGTTTGGGAAGCGCGGCCTTTGCCGTCGCAAGATAGCGCGCGTAGTGCTCGGGGCAGAAATAGGGCTGATTCTTCAGTTTCGCACGGAAGTCCGAGTCCTGATCGTACAGAAGGCAGGCGTTGGAAAACATCTTCTCGAAGTGGAACTCGATGCGGTCGCACACGTAGCACGACTCGGAGAGCTTCTTTGCGCTCTGTGCGATCGATTCGCCCTTATCCTTCAGCGAGAGGGCGGGCGGCTTTAACATCTTCTGCACCTCGGCGAGGTGACTCTCAAGCATCAGGGCGAGCGGAAGTCGCTTTTGCGCCTTGTGCATCTTCAGAAAATGGTCGCGACAGAAGCCCTTTTTGTTCGTCACTTCGCGCACGTCGGGCTCCATCATGGACGCGCCGAGGATCAGCGAGAGTTCGTCGCCTTCCAGTTTTTTGTACAGCGCACAGAAGGGACAGCCGTCGGCTGCCTCAAATGCTTCGTTGATCGGGATCGTGTACAGTTTTTCGAGCATAGTCGCTCCTTTTTGATTGGTTCTGCTTCTTTTCTTTTCGCGAGAAAAGAAAAGAAGCAAAAGAACAGCGGTATCGGGGAAGCAAAACGGATGGTGCTTGAACCCAAACGGCACTCAAACGACGAGTGCCGTTTGCGGCGAGGTGAAATCTCGTTTTTGCCTCTTTTCGCGAGAAAAGAAAAGAAGCAAAAGAAAAGCGATAACGGGGAAGCGAAACGGATGGTGCTTGAACTCAAACGGCATTCAAACGACGAGCGCCGTTTGCGGCGAAGGTTGCCTTCTTTGCATTTCTTCGCTTCGGCTTTCTTCTTTTGGTCCTTTTCTTCTTTCTCCCGAAAGAAGAAAAGGACACTCAAAACTCAACTTCTTACAGCTTCTCCATCACGTAGTCGGCAAACTCGGCGGTGGTGGCGCCGGTGTCGCGGCCGGTGACGGTCAGTCGTTTTTCCTCAAACATACAGACGTCCAGTGCACGCTCGAGGCGGGCGGCCTTGTCCTGATGTCCGATGTGGTTCAAGAGCATCACGGCGGCGCGCATCATCGAGCAGGGGTCGGCGTATTTGGCGCGACCTTCGGTGACCATGCGCGGCGCGGAGCCGTGGATTGCCTCAAACCTTGCGTAACGGCTTCCGATGTTCGCGCTGCCGGCGGTGCCGACGCCGCCCTGGAACTCGGCGGCCTCGTCGGTCAGGATGTCGCCGTAGAGGTTCGGGAGGATAAAGACCTGGAAATCGCGGCGACGCTTTTCGTCGACGAGTTTC
>JAFQUW010000115.1 GCA_017408325.1 Clostridia bacterium
CCACAGTAACGTCCTTTACAAACGAAACAGACGTCGGATGCCGCGCATCCGTGTATTCCCCTTCCGTGCGGAAGGTGGTGATCTCCGCCGTCTCGCCCGATGAAAGGCGCACCGTCTGCGTGCCGTGGGCAAGTCCCGTCGCGATCACGCGGCAGTCGGAAAAAACCGCTTGCACTTCTTCGGGGGTCGCGGACGTGGCAATGTCCAGATCGGAAAACGCCTTGCCGGAAAGCAGATCGCGCACCGCGCCGCCGACGAGAAAAGCCGAAAAGCCGGCCGCTTCCAAACGACGCAAAAAGACCTGCGCCTCTTTTGGCACAAGCACCTTCATCGCGAACCTCCTTTCGCCATAGCAAGAACGTAGATCCGCCGCGCTCCCGCTTCACGCAAGGTGCGACAGGCTTCGGTGGCAGACGCACCCGTGGTAATGATATCGTCGACCAGAAGGATCGCGCCGCGGATGCCAGACACCGTTTTTGTCGCGGCAAATTTCCCGCGGACGTTCTCCTGCCGTTTTTCGAAACTCAAGCCGTGCTGCGTGCGCGAGACGCCGCGTCGCCGCAGCAATTTCAGGCAGGGAAGACCGAATTTCCTTGCGATCGCGCGAGCCAGAAGCTCCGCCTGATCCACTCCGCTGCGTTTTCGCGCAAGAGATCGCCTCGGCAGAAACGTCACGCAGACAATCTCGCGCGGGATCGCTTTTGCAGAGGCAAAAACCGCATCCGAAAAGACTCGTGCCGCACCGCGAAGTCCGCGCGTTTTCAAAGAAAAGATCAGGCGCTTGACCGTCGGAGAGGAATAATCAAAGAGCGTATACGCGCCGTCGGAAAACAAGACCGGTGCGTCGGATACCGACTTTGCGCGCTCGAAGTTTGCCCGACACTCGGCGCAAAGGCCGCTCTCCGACCGGCGGCCGCAGATCAGACAAGGCGAAACGAGCCTCAAACGCCCTCCCCGATCCGCTCGGCAAGCGCACTGTAGCGCAGCTCCTCGCGCAAAGACGTCGCCATTTTCCGCGAGAGATCCTCGTCTCCGACGAGGATCAGCCGCCCCTTGGCACGAGTGACGGCCGTGTACAGCAGGGCGCGGCGGCAGAGCATCGGCGGCGTACCGAACAGAGCCAGCACGACCGTGTCGTACTCACTGCCCTGCGCCTTGTGGACAGTGACCGCCCAGGCGTGCTCCAGATCCTCCAGGTCCGAAAAACGGTAATCGACCTCAAAGCGGCCTTCGAAGAGGATCTTCATCGTCTCCGAGACAGGGTCGATCGTGCGGATGACGCCGATGTCGCCGTTGAAGATGCCCTCGACCTCCTCAAGATCGCCGCGCTCGTCGACCGCGCGGCCGACGAGATCGTAATTGTTTCGCACCTGCATCACGCGGTCTCCCTCGCGGAAGATCACGTCCGAGAGCGCATGCTCCCGTTTGTGTTGCGAGGGCGGGTTGAGTGCGGCTTGAAGCAGGCGGTTTAAATTCTGCGTTCCCGCCTCGCCGCGGCGCGCGGGGCAGAGCACCTGCGTGGAAAACAGGCTCTGGTCGCCATAGGCCTTCGGCAGGCGGCGCGAAAGCAGTTCGCCGACGGTTTCGGCCGTCGCCTTTCCGCTCGTGCGGCGCAGGAAAAAGAGGTCTTTTTCGTTTTCGCGCAAGGCATGATGTCGGCCTTCGCGGATCTCGTGTGCAAAGGATAAGATCGCGCTCTCCTCGGCCTGTCGGTAGATCACGTCCAGTTCGGTCACGCAGAACGCGTCGCAGGAAATGAGATCCGACAAAACGTTCCCCGCCCCAACGCTCGGAAGCTGGTGCGCGTCGCCGATGAGGACGATGCGGCTGCCGGGCTTGACCGCCCGCAAAAACGAAACGTACAGCTCCAGATCCACCATCGACACCTCGTCGATGAGAAACACACTTTCGGAAAGCGGATTCGCCTCGTCGCGGCCGAACCGTCCCCGCACGCCCTCGTCAAAGCCGAAGCTCATCTCAAGCACGCGGTGCAGGGTGCGCGCTTCGATCCTTGCTTTTTCACTCAGCCGCTTCGCGGCGCGACCCGTCGGTGCGGCGAGACAGACCTTCATCCCCAACTCGCAAAACAGGCGCACAAGGGCGCGGGTGACGGTCGTCTTTCCCGTGCCGGGGCCGCCCGTGATGATGGAAAACGGGTGGTGCGCCGCCGCGAGGATCGCCGCGCGTTGAGAGGCGGAATAGGTGATCTGCTCCTGCGCTTCGGTGTCGGCGAGCACTTGTATCGCGTTCGGGATCTCCTTGATGAGAGCGACGGAAGAAAGTTCCAGCGTGCGCCGCGCCGCCTCACACTCCAAGGCATACGGCTGCGGCAGATAGACGCGTTCCCCTTCGCACACGGCGCGGGCGGATCTCGCCAAGGTTTCCAAGCAATCCTCGAACCCCTCGCGGGAAATGCCCAGCAGCTCGGCGGTGCGATTGATCAGTTCGTCTTTCGGCAAAAAGACCTGCCCGTCGCGATGATACGCCTCCGAGAGAACAAACAGAAGCCCTGCCTCGCGTCGCTCGGCGGACTCGGGCGCATAGCCGATCTCGCGGGCAAGTTTGTCCGCGCGGGCAAAGCCGATGCCGCGCACGCGCTCACAGAGAAGATAGGGGTTTTTCTTCACGCGCTCCACGGCAGACGTGCCGAGTGCCTGATAAATGGCAAGGGAGGTCTTCGGCCCGAAGGTGCCTCCGAAAAAGAGCATCACCTGCCGAAGCCCGAACTGCGCGCGGAACTCTTCGCCGATCTTCTTTGCCATGCGCGGCGAGATGCCGCCGATGGCGGTCAGCATCTCCGGGCTGTGTTCCAGGATCGAAAGCGTATCTTCGCCGAAGCGTTCCACGATCTTCTCGGCGCGTTTTTTCCCGATGCCGGCAATCGCGCGGCTCGAGAGATACCGCAGGATCGCATTCGAGGAAAGCGGCATGCTTTTTTCAAACTCCAGAACGCGCCACTGCTCCCCGTAAGTCGGATGCGTCTGCAGGGCGGCCCTGGCTTTCAGTGCCTCGCCCACAGAAAGCGACGGAAGCGTGCCCGTCAGCGTATATTCGACCCCGTCCACTCCGTCGAGCAGGCAGACGGTGTATCCGTTTTGGTCGTTTTGGTAGAGGATCTTTTTGACCTCTCCCTCCAGGAGACGTTCTTCCTTCATTTTACAGCCCTCCGTTTCAGAAGAACAAGCAGAAGCGCGGCCGCCACCGCCCCCCACGCGGCATACTGCACGAGAGGCCCTGCCGCAGCAAACGGCGTTTGCACGGCCGAAAGCGGCACGTCGGAAACGGCGATCCCCTCCGTCAGCGGCGCGACGTCCGCCAGGTTTTCGCCCGTGTAATCCACGATGGCGGAAATGCCGGTGTTCGCGGACTGGACGAGGCTTCTGCCCGACTCGATCGCGCGAAACGTCCCATGCCAGAGGTGCTGACGGGAGGCGACGCTGTCCTTGAACCACGCGTCGTTGGTCGGCGCAAGCAGGATCTGCGCACCCGCCCTCGCGCTGTCGACGGCAAGCGAGGAAAAGAGGGTGTCAAAACAGACGAGCCCCCCGAAGGTGACCCCCATCGCCTCGGCGGCGATGCCGCCTTCCCCGACGACAAGCGAGGTGGCAAAGAAGTCCATATTCCCCACGGAAGGCAAGACGATCTTCAAAACGTCCTGCCACGGCAGATATTCCCCGAACGGCACGAGGTGGCGTTTGGCGTTGTAGCCGATCAGCCCCGTCGAGTCAAAGAGGCAGACGGCGTTGTAAGTCTTTGCATCTTCCACGTACAGACAGCCTGCGGCAACAAGCGCGTCGCACTCCTCGGACAGTTCGGCAAAAAACGCCTCGTTTGCGTCTCCGCGGCGCACGTGCACGGCAAGCACGCTCTCGGGAAAGACGATGAGGTCGATCCCCTCGTCCTTGACCGAGGATGCAACCGAAAGAAGGTCGGCACGGATCTGCGAGGGGGCGGTCTCCCATTTTTCGCGGAAGCCGTAGTTGGTCTGCACCGTGCAGACGCGAAGCGTCGCCTCGTCTTCGCCCGCCCGATAACAGACGCCGAAAAGGACGTTTGCCAAAACAAGGAGTGCGGCAAGGCTCGCGGAGAGCGTGCGACGAGACGGCACGGTGACGGCAAAGGAAAGCAGGGCGCCGAGGGCGAGAAGCCACGCGTCCACGCCGATCTCACCGAAGAGCGCGGCGGACGCGGCAAGGCTCGGCACTTCGGCAAGCGGCAGGGCAAAGCGTGCCCACGGAAACGCAAGGTTCCCAAATTCCGTCAGGCTCGACGCGGCCAGGAGGCAGGCAAGCAAAAGCAGCGCGTGCACCCCGCGCCGGGCACTCACGCGGCGAAGGATGCCGAACAACAGAAAGCCGAGCGCGAAAAAGAGCGCGTGCAACGCCGACGCGGCCGCCCACGCGGCAACGACGATCAAAAGGGAGAGGATCCCGTCGATGCCGGCGACCACGAGGGGGTGCAGGGAAAGAAGCCAGTGATAGACCAAGAGGTGATAGACAAAAGCAAAACCGAACCCCAGCCGAAAATATCGGCGGAGTTCGGTTTTGAGATCCAAGGAAAGCACGGTGCAAAAAAGCAACGCGGCACCGAGAAAGCTCGTCACGAAAAGCGACGGGACGAAAAAGGGCAGGGCAAGGCAGAGTGCGGCAAAAACCGAGCAAAACGCCTTGTTTTTCACCAAGTTCCGAATGCCTTGCATCGTCTGTCCTCTCTTTGTCAAACTGGTTTTACGCGTAGGAAACGGCCTCCACTTTCTGGCCGGAGAGCAGTTTGGCCGCGCCCTCCAGAAGACGCTTGACGTAGTCGCGGTTGACCACGAAAACGCCCTCGCCGTCGAGGGTGTAATAACTCTTGAGCGTCTCAATGTCGTAGAAGACGAACTCGCGTGCGGTGTCGTCGGTCAGCGTGACCGTCAAACGAAGGCTCTCTTTTTCCCGATAGTCTTCGGGGACGGTAGCGTAGTCAACGTTCTTCACGTAGAGCAGTTGGGTGTAGAACTGACGGAAGTCCTGCGCGTTCACTTCTCCGCGCTCACTGCGCACGACAAGGTCTTTCGCACTCTCGCCGTGGGTCAGAGTGAAGGTGCAGTCGATCTCGTCTCCCGAGACGGAAATCGACTTCACGTCCGCGATCGAGCGAGCAAAGACCTCGCTCTGCGTGTATTCCATGAGGTCGTACTGCGTCCACGCGAGGGCGTTCGAATCAAACGCGGCAATGATGTCAAATCCGGGCGAATAAACGTAGGTGACTCCCTTCTCTTCGTCGGCGCGGCTGACGTAGAGTTCGGTCTCCACGGTGTGGTAGGTGTAACTGACCTTGCAGTACATCTCGGCGGACTTCTCGGAGACGAATCCGTAGTCCTGCATCACACGCGCAAAATCCTTTTTCGCGCGGTCGGCAAGGTTGTATTCGACCACGTCGTCCCCGACGAAGGTGACGAAACTCTTGAAGAGTCGGGTCAAAAGATCCGTGTTCGGCTCGTAGGGCGCGGGGTAGACGACGCGGTGGGTGGAGAGATCGCTCTCCTTGACCTCGTCTTCGGGGGTCTTTTCGATCTCCACGAAGGGTTTTCCCTCGTGCTCGATCTTGAGTCGGGAGATCTCGTAGTAGTCGTTTTCCGAAAGGGCGGTCGCGACCTGTCCCGACAAAAAGAAGGTCACGTCGCCGAAGAGACAGCGTTCCAGCGAATTCGAGAGCACGTGCACCTCTTCGCCCTCAAAGAGGCGCGCGTAGTATCCGTCACCGCCGACGAGCTTCTCGCCGACGAGCACGCGGTAGGTCTCCCCCTTCGTGTCCGTGACGGAAAAGTCGCACAGACACGCGTCTTCGGTCAGCCCGTACTCCTCCATCGCCTCCGGATTTTTGACCTCTCCGGAACTGGTCAGATAGGCGACGCAACTGCGAAGATACGCGATCATGTTCTGGTTGTAGAGCACGTATTCCGCTCCCTCAAAATACAATTCACCGTCCTCGCCGCGATAGAGGCGCCAGGAATGCTCGTTGTTTCGGACGCTGATCTCGGCGATGTCCGCCATGTCCAGCGGTTCGACCAGAAAGACCTCTTCCTCGTCGCCCGCGTCCTTCGGCTTCCACACGGTGGAAAAGAGGACGGCAAGCGCCGTGCCGAGCACGAGAAAGGCGGCGCAAACGATAAAAATGGCGCGTTTTTGTCGTTGGATCATTTGTGGCGTCTCCTCAGATGGACGACGATGCCGAGCAGGAAGACGATCCCGGGCAGAACGGTCATCGAGAGCGTCATTGCCGTCTGGGCGTAACCCTCCGGAACGGTGAGCGTCTTGTCGTCGAGTTTTTTCAGTTCGATCCCCTGCGGCGCGGTCTCTTTGCCCATCAGGGTCATCGCGGTATAGATGATCTCGCTGTTGCCGTAGGACGAGTCGCCCGAAGCGACCATCTCCGTAAAGGAGGAAGAGCCGCAGACGAGCATGTGACTGTACGCCGTGTCGTCGTTTTGGTATCCGGCGACGGTGGAGAGGGCCATCAGGTTGTAGACACCCGTGGTCTTCTTGCCCTTTTCGGAAAGCAGATAGGCGTCTTCGGAAGTGGTAAGCACGCTGTCCGCGCTGCGCTGACCCGCTTCGCCGTCGGTGTTGGTGATGAGCAGTTCGATCGGCGCGGCGTCCGCGACGATGGTCATCGGCGGACTCTGTTGCGTGGAAAGATTCTTGTGCAAAGCGGAACCGAAGGTCGAGTAAGAACCGTCCTGCTGATAGGCCGCTCCGCCGTAGGTCGAAATGAGGATCTCGCCGCCGGAGGACGCGAGACTCGCCTTGTCGTCGCGCAGAGCAACGCCGCGGTGCACGATCAGTCCCCACTCTTTTAAGAGCGCGTCAAGTTCGGGCAGTTCCTGCGTGTCAGGCGACAGGAAGACCATCACGTCGCGGAATCCGTTTAAGTACTCGGTGATCGCGTCGATCTCGCTCGATTCCCCGGCGGAGATTCCGAGGAAATCCGTCTGGGGATCGGAGATGACGAGGATCTCGGTGTCGGGATTCAGCTCCTCCGCGGCAAGGTTCGTGCGGCAGACGGTGTAGCCCGCGGTGACGAACATCCGCTCGAGCTGCACGGGAACCGTCTCGCCGTGTCCCTGCGTGAAGGTGACGACGGGCGTCTTCTCGCGGCAGACCGCCATGATCGCGGCGGTGAACTGAGTCTCTCCGTCAAAGCCGTAATACTGCTGTTCGCCCTCTCGGGTCAAAAAGCAGGTCTCGATGCCGAACATCTTGACGCGGTTTTTCGCGGGGCAGTCCACGATGACGGACAGCGCGTCCACGGAGAAGCCGAGCTTGCGGTAGGCGGCCACGTCGGAGGGGCGGGTGACGATGTCCAGAAATTCCACTTCGATGTTGGAGAACGCCTCACGGTAACTCTTGGCACACTCCAAAGCCATATTGTAATACTCACTCTCCTTGAGTTGATCTTCGGGCATCATGAATCGCACGAGGATCTTCTCTTCTCCCTCGGGCATCGCCTCTTCAATGAGTGCCTTCGACGCATCGGACAGAGTGAAGACGTCGGACGCGGAGAGGTCGAGCGTCAGGGGCGCGTTCTCGGAGATCGCGCTCAAAAGAACGTTAAACAGCAGGGCAAAGAGCAGCACCACCGCGGTGAAGATCGCGGCGACGGAACCGTATTTGGCACGGCGGCTCTTCAAAAAGCGCGAGAGGGCAGACGGCTCTTTTCCAGCCGTTTGGAAGGAATCTTCGAGCGTGAGTTGATTCTTTTTCAAGCGTTTCATTCTCGGTACCTCCCCTCATTAACCCCAACGCCGCTTTTCCAGCACGCGCACGGTGAGGAAAAGGAAGACGAAGGCGATCGACGTGTAGTAGAACAGACTCGTGAAATCAAAGAGTCCGTAACTGAAGGTGTAGAAACGGTCGAAGATGGAAAACCACTTGAGCGTCGAGCGAAGGACGGTGTTCGAGATGTCGGGAGTGACAAAGCCGAGTCCGAGCATCGCGACGATCGCGCCGATCGAGGTGATGGCGGCGATGAGCTGATTCTCCGTCAAAGACGACAGGAAGAGTCCGAGCGCACAGAACGCCGCGCCGCAGAGCAGCACGCCGAAAAGCTCGGCGAACATCACGGGGACGTTGACCGTACCGTGTTCGGGGCGGATGAACAGGAAGTTTATGCAGGAGAGAAGCAGCGTGACGCCAAAGAGCGTAAAGGCGGCAAAAAACTTCGCCGCAACCATGCCCCACAGACTCACGGGGGACGTCAGGAGAAGTTGTTCGGTCTTCGTCTTGCGCTCTTCGGAAAACTGTCGCATCGTCAGAAGCGGAATGAGCACGACGAAACTCAAAAGAACGTAGGTGAAATACGCGGAGAGCGAGGTCGTCGCGGAAAATAGCGTCGACAGGGCAAAGAACGCACCCGAGAGCATCAGAAACACGCCCACGAAGACGTATCCGATCGGGGAAATGAAATATGCGCAGAGTTCGCGCCGGTAGATCGCACCCATCAGCGCACCTCCTTTTTCGCCGGTTTCTTGTCCGTTCCCTGCACCAGACGCAGGAAGATGTCCTCGACGGAGACACCGAGTGCCTCCATGCCGAGCACGGCAAAATCTTTTTCCGCCAGAGCAAAGAACAGGTCGCGGCGGACGTCGCGTCCCTCGGCGGTCTCCACGTAGTAAGTGTAGACCCCTTCCTCGGCACGGCTGAGTGCCTCGGCGCTCTTGACGCCGTTGAAGGAGCGCAAAAAGCGAAGGATCGCGTCCTGCTCGCCCTCGATGCGCAGGTTTAATCGCGTGGGCGCCTCGGTGATCTGCGTAAACTCGGCGGTCGTCTTGTCGGCGAGGATGCGTCCGTGGTCGATGACCACGATGCGGTCACAGACCGCCTGCACCTCGGAGAGGATGTGAGTCGAGAGGATGATCGTATGGTCGCGGCCGAGCGTGCGGATGAGTCCGCGGATCTCCACGATCTGCGCCGGATCCAGACCGACCGTCGGCTCGTCGAAGATGAGGATCTTCGGATTGCCGACGAGGGCGGCGGCGATGCCGACGCGCTGGCGGTAGCCCTTCGAAAGATTCTTGATGACGCGATGATAGACGTCGGTGATGCGCGCGACCGCCGAGATCTCCTCGAGGTGCGCGGCACGCGGCAGCTTCACGCCCTTTAAGTCGTAGACGAAGGAGAGGTACTCCTTGACCGTCATATCGAGGTACAGCGGCGCGTATTCGGGCAAAAAGCCGATCTTGCGCTTCGCCTCGGACGGGTGTTCCAGGATGTCGACCCCGTCGATCTTCGCGTCGCCCTCCGTCGCCGAGAGGTAGCCCGTCAGAATGCCGAGCGTCGTCGTCTTGCCTGCGCCGTTGGGGCCGAGGAAGCCGACGATCTCCCCCTCACCCACGGTAAAGGAAACGTCGTCCACGGCGAGCTTGTCGCCGAAGCGTTTGACAATGTGGGAAAGTTCGATCATGTGTTACTCCGTTTTTTTGGTGTTCGCGAAAAAATTGCGCGCGAATGCACACGCGCGCGTGCGCGTATACGCAGTGCATTATAACAAAACTACGTCTATTTGTCAAAATCAAGCGTGAGCGTCACGGGACAGTGGTCGCTTCCCGTCACGTCGGGCAGGATCTCCGCCTCGGTGACGAAGTCCAAAAGCCGCTCGCTGATGACGAAATAGTCGATGCGCCAGCCGACGTTGTTCTCTCTGGCACGCGCGCGGAAACTCCACCAGCTGTAGGCGTCGCGGCGCGTGGGATGAAGCGCGCGGAAACTGTCGAGAAAGCCGCGCGACAGAAGTGCGGAAAACGCCCCTCTCTCCTCGTCGGAAAAGCCGGGGTTGCCGCGGTTTTGCGCGGGTCGGGCAAGGTCGATCTCCTCGTGCGCGACGTTGAGATCTCCGCAGAGCACCACGGGCTTTTTTGAATCGAGCGCGACAAGATAGTCCGCGAGATCGCGCTCAAACTCCAGTCGGTAGGCGATGCGGCGCAGGCCGTCCTGCGCGTTGGGCGAATAGCAGTTGACGAGGTAAAAGTGCTCGTACTCGGCGGTGATGACGCGCCCCTCGTCGGTGTGTTTTCCGTCGATGCCGAAGGCGATGGACAACGGGCGCACGCGCGAGAGCGTCAGCGTGCCCGAATACCCCTTTTTCTCGGCGGAGTTGTAGATCTCCAGATACCCCTCGGGGTGGAACTCCGCCTGCCCCTCAAGTGCCTTGATCTCCTGCAGGCAGACGACGTGGGCGCCGAAGGCGTCAAAGTGCTCGGCAAAGCCTTTGTTGAGTACGGCACGCAGGCCGTTGACGTTGAAGCTGACTAATTTCATCTCGTTTCTCCAAGGTTTGTGTTTGCGCGTCTATTATAACGGAAAGCGCACGAAATGTAAACCTTGAAAAGCGCCTTCTTGTGTGTTAAAATAGTGTGAACAACTTTGAAAAAAGGAGTGCCTATGAACCCCGAATCCCTCCTGATTGCCCGCGCGGCTGAGTCCATCCGAAAAAAGACCGACTTTATCCCCGAGATCGTGCTGACGCTCGGCAGCGGACTCGGTGCCTTTGCCGACACGCTCAAGCCCGTGTGCGTCCTGGACTACGCCGAGATCGACGGCTTCGCCGTCTCCACCGTCGAGGGACACCGCGGCCGCCTGCTCTTCACAACGCTGGAGGGCAAACGCGTCGCGCTCATGCAAGGCCGCGTCCACCTCTACGAGGGGTACTCCCCTGCCGAAGCGGTGCGTCCGCTGCGCACGCTTGCCTCCCTCGGCGCAAAGACGCTCTTTTTAACCAACGCCGCAGGCGGCGTCAACTTTTCCTTTTCCCCGGGCGATCTGATGCTCATCACCGACCACGTTTCCTCCTTTGTCGAGAGCCCCCTGCGCGGAGAAAACCTCTCCGAGTTCGGTCCGCGCTTCCCCGATATGTCCGCCGTCTACTCGCCCGAGCTCTGCGACAAGGTTCGCAAGGCGGCAAAGAACGCGTCCCTTTCCCTGAAGGAGGGCGTCTACCTGCAGACCCGCGGCCCGCAGTTTGAAACGCCTGCCGAAATTCGGTTGTACCGCGCCCTCGGCGCGGACGCCGTGGGAATGTCGACCGCCGTCGAGGCGATCGCCGCACGCCACGCGGGAATGAGCGTCGTCGGCGTCTCCTGCATCTCCAACCTCGCCTGCGGTATGACCGACACCCCCCTCTCGCACGAGGAGGTACAGGAAACGGGTCGCGCCGCCGCGAAAAAATTCCTCGCGCTCGTGCGCGAATCCATCCGTCTGTTTTAACGGGAGAACGCTATGGACTACAAAGGCCTCTACATCCGATTAAACGAAGCGCGCGACGCCGTCGAGATCCTCGACCAGACGCGCCTTCCCTGTCACGAAACGTGGCTCTCCCTCTCGGGAGAGGACGAGCTGTGCGAAGCGATCACCTCGCTTCGCGTGCGCGGCGCGCCTGCCATCGGCATCTTTTCCGCCTACGCGCTGTACGTGCTCACCGTGCGCCGTCACGCGCCCGACTACAAAAGTTTTCTCGTCTCTTTCAAGGAGCACTGCACCCGTCTGCTTGCCACGCGTCCCACCGCGGTCAATCTAAAACACGCGATCCTCGCGTGCGTCCTTGCGGTGCAGCGCGCCAATCCGCAGACCGTTGCCGTCTCGACGGAGGCGATCCGCCTGACCGCCGAGCGACTGCAGACCGAGGACTCCGAGATCTGCCGCACGATGGCCTCTCACGCTCTCACGCTGCTCAAGCCCTCCGACACGCTGTTGACGCACTGCAACGCGGGGCCGCTTGCGACCAGCCGATACGGCACCGCCCTCGGACCGATGATCCTCGGTGCCGAGCGCGGAATGCGCTTTCACGTCTACTGCGACGAGACGCGTCCGCTTCTGCAGGGCGCGCGTCTGACCGCCTTCGAGCTGCGCCGCGCCGGCGTCAAGCACACGCTCATTCCCGACTCTGCCGCTTTCGACGTGTTGAAAAACCGCGGCGTCTCGGCGGTGCTCGTCGGCTGTGACCGCATGGCGCAAAACGGCGACTTTGCAAACAAGATCGGCACCGCCGCCCTCGCCGTGCTCGCGCGCGAAGCAGGCGTGCCCTTCTACGTCCTCTGCCCGAACTCGTCCATTGACCGCTCGATCGCACACGGCGGCGAGATCCCCATCGAGATGCGCGGCGCCGAGGAGGTCACCTCCCTGTATTTCACCGAGCCCGTCGCACCGGCCGGAACGGACGTCTATAACCCCGCCTTCGACGTCACCGAGGCAAGTTGCATCACCGCCGTCATCACCGAGGACGGGGTGTTCTATCCCCCGTTTGATTTCAGCGAAAAGGAAGCATAAATGACACGAATCTACAACGCAAACGTCCTCGCGCCGGACGCCTCGTCGTTTTTCTTCGGCGAGATCCACGTCGACGACGAGGGGCGCATCCTCGGCGCGTATCCCGCGCCCGACGCGCCCGAAATCGAAGCGGACGAGGAGATCGACGCGGACTTCGCCTTCGTTCTCCCCGGCTTCAAGAACGCACACACCCACTCGGCCATGACCTTTTTGCGCAGCCGCGCCGACGACGAGAGCCTCTCCGACTGGCTTCACAAGACCGTTTTCCCGCGCGAGGCGCTGTTGACCGACGAGGACGTCTACTGGCTGACGCGTCTGGCGATTCTGGAATACCTGCGCGGCGGCACGACCGCGGTCTTTGATATGTATTTTCACACGGACGCCTTTGCACGCGCCTGCCGTGATTCGGGCTTTCGCGCCGTGCTCTGCGGCAGTGCCACCGCCTTTGAGAAAGACCCGATCGCCTGCGTGCGCGCGCTCTACGAGGACAACAACCGCGAGGGCGATCTCCTCTCCGCCGTCCTCGGCTTCCACGCGGAATACACGGCGAGCGAAGAGCTCCTGCGAGAGCTCTCCTCCCTCGCGCACGAGAAGCGCGCGCCCGTCTTTATGCACGTTTCCGAGACGGAGGACGAGGTGAAGGAATGCGTCGCGCGCCACGGCGTGACCCCCGTGGTCTATTTTGACTCGCTCGGCCTCTTTGACTTCGGCGGCGGCGGCTTCCACTGCGTGCATTTTTCCGAGGAGGACAAGGAGATCTTCCGAACGAAGGGGCTCTTTGTCGTCTCCTGCCCCGCGTCGAACCTGAAGCTTGCCAGCGGTGTCGCGCCGCTTTGCGACTACCTCGACCGCTCCATCCCCGTCGCGCTCGGCACCGACGGACCCGCGTCGAACAACGCACTCGACTTTTTCCGCGAAATGTATCTGGCCACGACCCTGCAAAAGATGAAAACGAACAATGCCGCCGCCTTCCCGGCAGAGGAAGTCCTCAAGAGCGCGACCGGTGTCGGTGCGCGCGCGATGGGCCTTTTCGACTGCGACTGCATCGCGCCCGGCAAATGGGCGGATCTCGTCTTCGTCTCGGCGGACGCGCCGAACCTGAATCCGAGGGCGGACGCGATCAAATCCCTCGTCTACTCGGCAGGCGTGCAGAACGTCACGCGCACGATGATCGCCGGTCGCACCCTCTATCACGAGGGCGAGTATTTCGTCGGCGAGGACGTGAGAACGATCTATGAGAACTGTCAGGAGATCACCGAGCGCATCGAAAACGAGATCGCGCAAAAAGCATAACGAAGCCACGGAAAAAGCACCGCAAAAGCGGTGCTTTTTGTTTGGTTTTGTTTGGATTCTTCTTTTTTCTTTCAAGAGAAAGAAAAAAGAAGCAAAAAAGAAAGCTAAAGGAGAGAAAGAAAAAGGGGAAACGTCGAACACAAACTGCGATCAAACGCCGATCGCAGTTTGCGGCGGTTTTTCTTTTCTTTTCTTTCTTCTTTCAAGAGAAAGAAGAAAGAAACAAAGAAGAAAGCAAAGGAGAGAAAGAAAAAGGGGGGAGCGTTACTCACAAACAGCGGTCAAACCGCGACCGCTGTTTGCGGCAGGCGTTTTTTCGGTGACGTTGTTCTTCTTTGCATCGCAAATCGCAAACGGCACCCGTATTTTGGGTGCCGTTTGTGCGTGAGGTCGAGTCTTTCTTTTTTCCCGTTTCGCTTTTCTTTTGCTTCTTTTCTTTTCTCGAAAAGAAAAGAAGAGAGAAAGAACAAAAGGCTCCCTTTCGGGAGCCTTTTTCTGCGCCGCGGATCAGTGGAACAGGTGTCGGCGCGTCACCTCGTCGAGCTCGCCCGAAGGCGGCAGACCCTCCTCGCTCTGGAATCGCTCCAGCGCGCGTCGGAAGGCGAGCCCGAAGAGAAGGTTGTCGCCGAGCGCGGTCATGTCGCCGCCCGTTTTGTCGGCGAGGCGACGCTTGGCGTCGCGCACCTCGGGCCCGAACGAGCCGAGGCGGA
>JAFQUW010000116.1 GCA_017408325.1 Clostridia bacterium
CGTGCTCTCCGCCGCGGAAAGTGATGGAGGCGTAGGGGAATCCTTCCTCGTTTAAGAGCGTTACGTATGCGCGGATGCGCGAGGCAAACGCGGCGCGTGCGTCGGGTGTGCCGACGGCGATCGCGGAGTCAAACTCCAGGGTGAAGCGGTGCTGGGAATACCATTCCTCCGGCGGCGCGTCGAAGGAAAAGTGTGTGCTGAACGGTTCTCGTTCGGGAACATCGATCGAGACGTGGTAGTTTCCGTCGGAAAAATGTGCGTGCAACAGGTCGAGAAGCGCGGATTTCTGACGGGTGACCGTTTTTTCTTCGACGAGGCTTTGGTATCCGTCCTCCCCGTCGTAGGCGCAAAACGTCGTCTGTTCGGTTCGGTAGTCGACCAGAACGCGCTGTGTGAGCGGATCGTAGCGCGAGGCCGTGACAAAAAACTCCTCCTGATAACACTCGTTGTAGCGAGCGAGGTTTTCGTCGGTGACCTGTTTTAGCGTGAAGGGGTTGGAGAAGACCACGAACCACATCAAAAGAAGCACCACGAGACCGAAGACGCCCGAGAGGGCGCCGATGCGCTTTTCCTCGCCTTTGGAGAAGAGGCGCAACAGGCGCAGAACGAAGTGGGCGGCAAGAAAGAAGAGCGTGGGGACGATCGCGTAAAAAACGTGCGCGTCATAGCCCTCGGTGAGGGTGAGGGCGAGCAGGACCGAGGAGAGCGCGGCGGCAGGCACGAGGATCTTTGCCTCGTCGTAAAAAAGCGGGGCGAGAAGTCCGGCGAGCGGGACGAGGGGGAGCGTCGAGAGCCACCCTGCCGACGGGAAGGCGCAGAAGGTCGCAAAGAAGATCAACAGCGCGGCGTAGGTCATCCGCGCGCCGTCGCAGAAGAGAAGATCCTTGACTTTTTTCATAGATACCTCAAAAAAATTCGATCGTTTACGGGCATTATATCACAAAAAATCAAATTTGACAAAAAACTTCGCGCTTTTTTTCGTGTCAGCCTTGCAAAGCGAGTCGTTTTCGGTTACAATTAAGGAGTATAACTACGGTTATTATACAAAGTTAATAATTTAAGATTCAAAAGGGGTCAACATGGTACAACGCGTCTACGTGGAAAAACGCGCTCAGCACGCTCTGGAGGCTGGGCATCTTCTCGCGGAACTGACAGAGTCGCTCGGCATTTCGGGGCTGACCGGAATCCGCACCTTCAACCGCTACGACACCGAGGGTGTCGTCGAGTCGGTCTGGGAGCGGGCGAAGACCTGCGTCTTCTCCGAGCCGCAGACGGATGTCGTGACGGATTTCGTCGATCTGTCGGACGCCGCCTACGTGCTTGCCATCGAGTACTTGCCCGGTCAGTACGACCAGCGCGCCGATTTCTGCGCGCAGTGCATCGAAACGCTCGGCAGCGCGCGCCCTACGGTGCGCACCGCGCGTATTTTTGCCTTCTTCGGCACGCTTTCCGAAGAAGACCGTACCGTGATCCGCACCCATCTGTTAAACCCCGTCGAGTGCAGAGAAGCGTCGATGGAACTCCCCGAGACTCTGCGCGACGTGATCCCCGAAGTCTCGCGCGTCCCCGTGCTGGAGGGTTTCTGTGAACTGGAGGGCGAGGCACTGTCCGCGTTTCTCGCCGAGCACGGTCTTGCGATGGACACCGAGGATCTCGTGTTTTTGCGCGACTGGTTCAAGGATCGCCTCCACCGCGACCCCACCGAGACGGAGTTGAAGCTGCTCGATACCTATTGGTCCGACCACTGCCGCCACACGACCTTCACCACCGCGATCGACTCCGTGGAGATCGCCGCCCCGTACATTGCCGAGGCGTTTGAACAGTACCGCGCGGCGCGCGCCGCCGTCTACGGCAAGCGCAAAAAGGACGTGACGCTGATGGATCTCGCCACCGTGGCGACGAAGTATTTGAAAAAAGAAGGCGCCCTGCCGTTTCTGGATGAGAGCGAGGAGATCAACGCCTGCTCGATCAAGATCCGTGCCAAGACGAAGAAGGGTGACGAGCCCTGGCTTCTGATGTTCAAAAACGAGACGCACAACCACCCGACCGAGATCGAGCCCTTCGGCGGTGCGGCGACCTGCCTCGGCGGCGCTATCCGCGATCCGCTCTCGGGCAGATCCTACGTCTACCAGTCGATGCGCGTCACGGGCGCGGGCGATCCGACCGTCCCCCTGAAGGACACGCTTGCAGGCAAACTGCCGCAGAAGCGTCTGACCGTCACCGCGGCACAGGGCTTCTCCTCCTACGGCAACCAGATCGGTCTTGCCACGGGCGGCGTCACGGAATATTATCACCCCGGCTACGTGGCCAAGCGCATGGAGCTCGGTGCCGTCATCGCGGCGGCTCCCGAGAAGAACGTCGTGCGTGAGCGCCCGCGCGGCGGCGATCGCGTCATCCTGCTCGGCGGCGCGACCGGCTCCTCCAAGGCGCACAACGTCGATTCGCTGACCACCTGCGGCGCGGAAGTGCAGAAGGGCAATCCGCCCGAAGAGCGCAAGATCCAGCGTCTTTTCCGCAACCCCGAGGTCTCCCGTATGATCAAGCGCTGCAACGACTTCGGCGCAGGCGGCGTCTCCGTTGCCATCGGCGAACTCGCCGACGGTCTCTACATTGATCTGGATCGCGTCCCGAAGAAGTACGAGGGCCTCTCCGGCACCGAGCTTGCCATCTCCGAGTCTCAGGAGCGTATGGCGGTCGTGGTCGAGGAAAAGGACGTGGATCGCTTCATCGCCCTCGCCGACGCGGAAAACCTCTCCGCTACCGTTGTGGCCGCCGTCACCGACGACGACACGATGACGATGCAGTTCGGCGACGACGTGATCGTCTCCCTGCCGCGTGAACTGCTCAATTCCGCCGGCGCGAAGAAGCACACGGACATCGTCATCGACGCCCCCGAAACCGAGGGACTCTTCGACGGTCTTTGCCGTTACTTTGAAAACAAGCCCGTCTCCGACGCGTTTTACGAATTTGTCTCCGACTTGAACCTCTGCTCGCAGAAGGGTCTCGTGGAACGCTTCGACGCTTCCATCGGCGCGTCCAGCGTCCTTTTGCCCTTCGGCGGCCTCTACCGACAGACGCCTGCGCAGGCGATGAGCGCGCTCCTTCCCGTGCAGGAGGGAACGACCACCGCAAGCCTGATGGCGCACGGTTTTGACCCCTATCTTTGTGAAAAGAGCCCGTATCACGGCGGTCTGTATGCCGTGGTCGAGTCCGCGACGAAGCTTGTCGCCTCCGGTGCATCTCCTGAGCTCTGCTCGCTGTCGCTGCAGGAATTCTTCCCGAGAACGAACAAGGATTCCCGTCGCTTCGGCCTGCCTGCCGCCGCCCTGCTCGGTGCCTTCACCGCGCAGATGGGTCTGTCTGCTGCCGCCATCGGCGGAAAGGACTCGATGTCCGGCTCCTTTGAGACGCTCGACGTCCCCCCGACGCTCGTCTCCTTTGCCGTGACGAAGCTGGAGGCGGAAGAGGTCGTCACCCCCGAATTCAAGGCAGGAAAGAACCCGATCTACCTTTTGAAGCCGCTCTACGACGAAAACGGCATCGTCGATTTCGTCGACCTCAAGCGTCTTTACAACTACGTCAACAAAATGATGCGTGCCGGAAAGATCGTCTCCGCATACAGTGTTTCCGCCGGCGGTGCGCTTGACGCCGTGACGAAGATGGCGTTCGGAAACCGCATCGGCGCGGAACTCTACGAGACCGATCTGAAGGCGCTCACCGAGACGACCTACGGTGCGTTTGTCGTGGAAGCGACGGGCGAACTGCAGGGCGAGCTGATCGGTATGACTCAAAACGAAGCGGAGATCCGTCTCTGCGGTGAAGTTTTCCGACTCGACGACCTTGCCGCCGCGTGGGAGAAGAAGCTCTCCGGCGTGTTCCCGACCCAGGCTCTGTCCCAGAAGGCCGAGACGCTGGAAAACATCTCTTACCCGACCCGCTCTGCGCGCGTCGCTCTGCAGAAGACGGCAAAGCCGCACGTCATCATTCCCGTTTTCCCGGGCACCAACTGTGAATACGACACCGCGCGTGCGTTTGAACTGTTCGGCGCCGAGGCGGAGATCTTCGTTCTCACCAACCGCACCCCGAGTCAGCTTTCCGATTCGATCGCTGCTCTCTCCGAAAAACTTTCCGCTTCACAGATCTTGATGCTGCCCGGCGGCTTCTCCGCAGGTGACGAGCCCGACGGAAGCGCGAAGTTCATCACCGCCGTCTTGCGCAACGACCGCGTGACCGACGCCGTACACAACCTGCTCTCCCGTGACGGACTCATCCTCGGCATCTGCAACGGCTTCCAGGCACTCGTCAAGAGCGGACTGTTGCCCTTCGGTCAGATCAAGGGGGAGATGAGCGAGTCCGACGCCACCTTGACCTACAACCGCATCGGCCGCCACCAGTCGATGTCCGTGCCGACGCGCGTCGCCTCCGTCCACTCGCCGTGGATGGCGGCGTTTGAGGTCGGAGACATCCACACCGTGCCGATCTCCCACGGCGAAGGCCGCTTCTGCGCACCGAAGGAACTGCTTGACAAGCTCGTCGAGAACGGGCAGGTCGCCTTCCAGTACGTCGATCTTTCCGGCAACGCGACGAGCGACATCCGTTTCAACCCCAACGGAAGCGATCTTGCCATCGAGGGTATCCTCTCGCCCGACGGACGCATCCTCGGGAAAATGGGCCACTCCGAGCGCGTCGGCGACCTTCTGCAGAAGAACCTCCCCGACGCCACAAGCGACCAGCTCAAGATCTTTGAGTCCGGCGTCAAGTATTTTAAGTAAAGAAAAAAAGAGAAAAAAGAAGCACGCGAAAGCGTGCTTCTTTTTTTTCCATGATGGGATTATTTCTAACAGGTTTTCTAACACTGTTGACACGAACGGCTTGCCCCATTGAAGCGGCCAGCTCTTTCTTTCGTGTCAACGCAGTTCATAAATTTAGAGTCCCGTTTAGGTTAAAACTAAACGGGATTTTCTATTTACAAATTTTAACAATTATGGTAGAATACAGGTGCGACACATTTGAATACCGCTCAAACCGTATGAGTTTGTGTTTTTACCCTTGGTAAAAATGCATGCTCTTTTTCGCATTCTCATACGGAATGAGTTAAAATGTGTCGCAACATTTGGAGCTATGCATTTTACATAAGTGCGTGGCTTCGGCTGCGCACTTTTTTATTTCACTTGAGTTTACTAAGGAGAAACAACATGAAAAAGCTCACGTCTCTGATTCTTACGATTTGTATGCTCTCGGCGCTCTTCGCGCCGCTTTCTGTCTTGCCAACCAGCGCAGCAACCTGGGGAAAGTATACCTATACTGTCTCAAACGGCGAGGTAACCATTACAAAGTGTTCCACTTCCATTTCTGGATCTATCACACTTCCTTCCACCCTTGGCGGCTATCCTGTGAAGTGCATTGGAGATTATGCTTTCCAGAATTGCACTAAATTGGAATCGGTTGTTATCGGTGAAGGCGTTGAGCTCTTAGCGCCTTTTGCTTTCTTTGGTTGCACCGGTTTGACCTCCGTTACCATCCCAGACAGTGTGACCAGCATTGGGGATGATGCTTTCTACAATTGCACCGGTCTGACCTCCGTTACCATCCCTGACAGCGTGACGAGCATTGGGGATCGGGCTTTCATGAGTTGCACCGGTCTGACCTCCGTCACCATTGGCAACAGCGTGACGAGCATTGGGGACTGGGCTTTCTACAATTGCACCGGTCTGACCTCCGTTACCATCCCTGACAGCGTGACGAGCATTGGGGATGATGCTTTCTACAATTGCACCGGTCTGACCTCCGTCACCATCGGCAACAGCGTGACGAGCATTGAGGCCGGGGCTTTCCGTGGTTGCACCGGTCTGACCTCCGTCACCATCCCGAATAGCGTGACGAGCATTGGGGGGTA
>JAFQUW010000117.1 GCA_017408325.1 Clostridia bacterium
CAACAACGGTTGAAGAGACCCCGGCGGCCGAGGAATCCCACGCGCCGCTCTTTGAAGAGCGCGCCGAGGCGTCCGGCGATCGGATCGACCCGAGAAGCGTCGAGCCCACGCGCGAATTCGATCTCGACGACGTGCGCCGCGCCTTTGCCAAAGAAGCGTATACGCAAAAGCCCGTCGAAGCCGAGCCCAAGGTCGAAGAAGCACCGAAGCCCGCCGTCAGCGAAGCCGACAACATGGGCGAGTTCTTCTCCGCGCTCTTCGGCGAAGAAAAGAAGTCGAAAAAGACGGGACTCTTTTCGAAAAAGAGTTCGGGAGCCGAAGCCCCCACTCTCCCTGCGATCCCTGCAGCCGATGCGCTCGGCGCAGGCCTTGCCGCCGCAGCGGCCGTCGCGGAGAACGCCGTCGAAGCGGCAGTCAGCAGCGACACCATCCGCGTGCCCGACACCTCGATCCCCGAGGTCAAAGACCCCTTCGAACCAACCGAGCAGACGACTTTCACCCGCGCCTCCATCGGCGACCTCGTCTCCTCCCGAACGGTGGAAAAAGAAGCCGTCTCCGCCGCCGAAGAAGAGGAAGACGAGTTTGTCCGCCCCGAACAGGCGGAAGACATCGCCGTCGGCCTGAAGAAGACCGCGCGAACTCTGTGGCGCCGTTTCATCGCGCTTGCCGTCCTCTTCGGCCTGACCTTCTATCTGGAGAGTGCCTGCCATACGGGCCTCGCCTTCCCCCTGCCCGAATTTCTGACACCCGGCCGATTCAACACGGTCTATCTTCTCGTCTATCTCCAGCTCATTGTCTTTGCCTCGGCCTTTGCCTGGTCGCAGATCAAGTCCGGCTTCGTCGGTCTCTTCGGCGGCCGTGCGGGCGCGGACAGCGTCCCGACCGTCGCACTGCTCGTCACAGCCATCCACGTCGTTGTACTGCTTTGCTTCTTTTCGACGCAGAGCGATTACGTGCTGTTCGGTTCGATCGCCGTGTTCCTTTGTGCCTGCGGTGCCCTGCGCCGCGCACTGGAACACCGTGCAGACGTCCTCGCCTTCCGTCTCTTGGCGGAAGAGGGCCCGAAATACGCCGCGGCCAAACAGCCGGATGACTCTGCGGAACTGGCCGCGTTTGCCGAGCACCTCGGAGAAGAGATCCCCGTGGCCTTCTCCGTTTCCCGCGCCGCCTTTGCCGACGGATTCTTCCGCCGCACGGCGAAAAACGGCGGATTCGGCGGTACCTCCTTTGCCGTCGCGCTTCCCATCACCCTGCTTCTCTCCGTCGGCATCGCCGTCTGGTGTTTCCTCGGCGGCGGATCCAACGACCCCGTCTACGCGTTGGATGCCTTCGTCTGTGCAATGATGATGGGTCTTCCGGCCGCAAGCATCTTCTCGCACACCCTGCCTTATTTCTTCGCCCAGCGTCGCGCCGCCAAGACCGGCACCGCGCTCATCGGCGAAAGTGCCGTGGAAGAGAGTGCGCCGGCGGAGATCGTCAGCTTTGACGACACCGAGGTCTTCCTTCCCCGTCACGTGAAGGTCACCAGCGTCCGCACCTACGGCGCGGCGCGCATCGACAAGATCCTCATCTACTGCGCCCAGATCTTCCGCGAGGTCGGCGGTCCGCTGTCCTTCGTCTTTGAAAACTCCATCTCCTCTCTTTCCGTGCCCGGCGTGGTGGAGATCCTGGAGAACAACGGCGACGGCATCTGCGCCCGCATCGACGGAAAAGAACTTTACCTCGGCCGAAACGACTACATGGAATCTTACGAATTTCCCGTGGAGATCGACGAGACGGACGCCGACTTTGAAAACCGCGTCGGCCGCATCATGTACCTTGCCATCGACGGCGAACTCTGCGCCAAGTTCTATATCAAGTACGCCGTCAGCGCGCGCTTTGAGAAGCAACTTTCCGCCCTCTCCCGTGCCGGCATCTACGTCGCCGTCAAGACCTGCGACCCCAACGTCGACGCCCTCCTTTTGCAGAAGATCCTCGGAACGGATCTTCCCCTCGGCGTCATCAAGACGGGTTCTGCCGCAAAGAACGCCGCGCCGGAAGAGCACGTCGATGCTCCCATCGTCGGCAAGAATAAGATCGCGGGCGTCTTAAACGGATTCCTCCTCTGCGACGCCGTTCGCTCCCGCGCCTCGCTCGGCGCACTCGTCAAGTTCGTCAGTATGCTGCTCGGTCTGTTCATCACCTTCGTTCTGACGGGAATGCAGAACGCATATCTTACTCCGACGGTCTGCCTGCTCTACCAACTCCTGTGGCTCGTGCCCGTCGTCGTTCCCTCGCTCTTTGACTGGCCCGCACCGCCGCGCCGCGTCAAAAAGCGCAATTAAACAGTCTTTCTCCCCCTTTTCGCCTGCCGTGCACCGCACGGCGCACGGCAGGCTTCATACATCCGCCCTTAGCGCAATTGGATAGAGCATCAGATTCCGATTCTGAAGGTTGGGGGTTCGAACCCCTTAGGGCGGGCCAAACGAAAAAGAG
>JAFQUW010000118.1 GCA_017408325.1 Clostridia bacterium
CGTCACGCTGTTCGGGATGGTGACGGAGGTCAGAGCGGTGCAACCCTCGAAAGCGCCCCACCCAATGCTCGTCACGCTGTCAGGGATGGTGACGGAGGTCAATTTCTTGCAACCATAGAAAGCCTCCTCCCCAATGCTTGTCACACCATCTTCCATCACAACAGACGTGATATAAGTTCCCCACGGTGCCAAAAGATCAAACGAATAATCATAATCTCCCATTACCCCTTTACCGCTGATGGTAAGTTTGGTACCATCCAGCGTCCAGGTGCAGTCGCCGGTCGTGCCGGAGGTCGCCGCACTGACCGGCAGTGCCGACAGAGGAACGACCAGCGCCACGAGCAGAAAAGCAAGGAGCAAAGATACCGGTCTTTTCATTTCAATATTTCTCCTTCACAAACAGATTTTTTTCGGAGGAAGCACAAGATCTCCCGATGTTTTATATAATTCCAAAATAGAATAAAAAAATTATAATTCCGTTTCGGAATTTTGTCAAGAAGTATCCCCTTTATAATTCTAGAAAAGAATGAATAAAGGTGCAATTATGAAAACCAGAAAAAAAGAATACGGGACAGCCAATCTGATCGGGCGGCGTGTCGAAACACTGCGCAAAGCGCGCCGAATCAGCCAAAAAGACTTCATTTCCAAAATGCAGCTTTTCGGCTGTGACATCAATCCTACCAGTTTCTCAAAGCTGGAGGGGCAGATCCGTATGGCAAACGACAAGGAACTGTTTGTGATCGCCCGCATCTTAGAAGTTTCCATCGAGGAGCTTTATCCCGAAGAAGTGAGAAAATAGTCTTTTTTAATCCTATAAAGAAGCACGCAAAAAATGCGTGCTTCTTTTCTTTTTGTCATTGTGTGTCAGTCTCCGGGAGGGATAGCATCGCTTGCGAAAACCACATTTTCGGAGGTGTTTTATGCGAAAAGAAATCAAGGCCGCGACAACGGAAGATTTCCGTCTGTTCGAGGCGGGCCGCGACTACAATCGCAAGATCGGCTTATACGAAAACGTGAGCCGAAACGAACGATTCTACCGCGGTGACCAGTGGAACGGCGTCAACGCGGGCGATCTGCCGACTCCGGTGTTCAACCTGTTCCGACGCGTCATCAACTACTTTTCCGCAACGCTGATGAGTCAGAAACTCAGTCTGCGTTTCACGGCGGACGGTGTGGGCGCACTCTACGACGAGGAAGAAAGACGGAAACTCGAAACGGCCTGCGAGATCATTTCGGGATACGCAAATTACCGTTTCGACCGAGAACGAATGACCACTCTTCTCTCCGATGCTGTACTCGACGCCGCCCTCACGGGGGATGCGGTCGCCTACGTCTATTGGGACGCCGACCGACGCACTTCGCAAGGCTACAAAGGAGACTTCGCCACCGAACTCTTTGACAACACGAACGTCTTCTTCGGAGACGTCAACACGCCGAAGGTTCAGGAACAGCCCTACATTCTTCTTTCGGGACGCGAACTCGTCTCCAAACTCCGCGAAGAGGCTGCCGCCTGCGGCCGCTCTCGCGAGGAGATCGAGCGCATTGCCTCCGATGAAGACACCGCCTGGGGCGCGGGCGACTATGCCGAAAAGGAACTGTCCGGCACGAAGGCGACCTACGTCATCAAACTCTACAGAAAAGACGGTACGATCCGCTATCGAAAAAGTTGTCAGAACGCCGTCATCTGCCCCGAACGCGACACGGGACTGACGCGTTACCCCGTCGCCCTGATGAACTGGGATCGCGTCAAAAACTCCTATCACGGGCAGGCCGTCGCCACGGGGCTGTGCGAAAACCAGCTCTACATCAACAAGGCCTTTGCCATGGTGATGAAGCACATGATGGACCACTCCTTCTCGAAGGTGATGTACAACTCGAACCTCATCGACGACTGGACGAATGCCATCGGCGAGGCGATCGCCGTCAACGGCGAAGTGGAAGGCGCGGCACTCAGACTCGAGCCGGGCTCGATGCAGAGCGGATTTTTGGAGGTCATCAACCTTGCGCTTTCACTGACCAAGGAACTCATGGGCGCGACCGACGCCGCGCTCGGCGAAGTTCGTCCCGACAACACCAGTGCGATCATTGCCCTGCAACAGTCGAGCTCCCTGCCGCTGGAAAATCAGAAGCGCGCCCTCTTTGCCTTCGTGGAGGACATCGGGCTCATCTGGCTCGACTTCATCCTCCACTACTACGACGCGTCGCGCGTGATGCTCTATCGCCAAAAAGATGTGCTCACGGGGGCAACACTGCCGCCGGAAGTCTTCTCCGACGTGCTTTTCTCCTGCATCGCGGAGGCCGGCGCTTCCTCCTACTGGAGCGAACTTGCCACCCTCTCGACGCTCGACAATCTATTGGGTCAGGGCCACATCACCCTCGCTCAATATCTGGACCGTCTGCCCGACGGCTACCTTCCCAAGCGAAGTGAGCTGTTGTGCGAAATAAAAGAAAGGAACTACGAAGATGGACGAACAGAACCTGAAGAAACCCGTCCCTGAGACTGCCGAAACGTCAAACGAAAAGACGCCCGAGACAGTCTCCGAGGAAGAGCGCATCGTGGCGGACATTGAGACGCTGCGCGCACTGTTCCCCGAATTGACTCCCGAACAGATCCCCGAGGAAGTCTGGAAAAAGGTGAGCGAGGGAGAAAGCCTCGCCGCCTCCTACGCGCTTTTCTATCTGAAAGAACAGAAAGAAAAAGAGCGCATCGAAATCCACAACCGCGAAAACGAAGAAAAAGCGCTCGGCAAGATCCGACAGGACAAGGATTCGGAGGAGTACTACTCCCCCGAGACCGTCCGCAAGATGTCCCAGAAAGAAGTGCGCAAAAACTACGATGCCATCTTAAGAAGCATGGATCGTTGGAACTAAGAAAGGAAGAAAACCATGGCTATCTCCAATTTTATCCCCACCCTCTGGAGCGAAACGCTCTACTCCGAACTGAAGAACAACTACGTCGCCGTCAAACTCTCCAACCGCGATTTTGAAGGCGAGATCCGCGGCGAAGGCGACCGCGTCAAGATCGTCGGCGTCGGCCCCGTCACCGTCTTTGACTACCAGAAGAACAGCGACATGCCCGCCCCCGAGGTGCTCACCGATTCCGAACGCACCCTGATCATCGATCAGGCGAAAGGCTTCAACTTCTGCATCGACTCCATCGACCTTGCTCAGTCCAAGAAGACCCTGATGCAGGCAGCGATGAAGGAAGCGTCCGACGCCCTTGCCGACGTTGCCGACAGCTACATCTACTCGTTGACCGACGAAAACGTGCGTGAGATCACAAACGATGCCGTCACGAGTGAATCCATCCTCTCCACCATCTCCGACGCCCGTCGCATGCTCATGGAAGCAAACGTCCCCAATTCTGCAAAGATCTCGCTGGAGGTCTCTCCTGCCATTGAGCAGAAACTCGTTTTGGCAAAAGTCCTCCGCTCCACCGACAACGCCGAAGATCTCTCCCGCGGCTACATCGGAAGCCTGATGGGCTTCGACATCTACGTGACCAACAACATTCCGCAGAACGAGGACGGCTCCTGGCGTTGCATCGCACGCACCTCCCGCGCCATCTCCTTTGCTGAGCAGATCAGTGCGGTCAAGGCGTACGAACCCGAACTGCGTCACGGCGACGCGGTCAAGGGTCTGCATCTCTACGGTGCGAAGATCGTGTACCCCAAGGAAATGGTCGTGCTCAACCTGACGCCGAGCGCCGAATAACATGGTCGCCCGCGAGATTTACCGACGCGCACTCGCTCTTCTGCAAGAGGAGGATACCGACGGTGCAAACTACGATTCCGATCGCTTTGAATCTACCGCGCCTCGTTTGATCAACCTTCTCTGCACGCTGCTCGACGACCTCGATCTACACATCAAAGGCCGCCGCTTCCATGAAAGCCAAAGCGAACCGCGTTCGATCGAAACCCTGGATGACGAGGTGCTTCTGCACCCCGTCATCTGCGCGGGCGTTCTCCCCTTGGGCTTGGCGTTTCTTCTCATCAGCGAAGAGGACACCTCCCGCGCCGGACTGTTTTTCAAACTCTACGAGCAAGAAAAAGATGCTCTGCGCCGTCGTTTCAAACAGTCCCGACGGCACAGGATCACTTCCGTATACTCCTAAGGCGGCACACGTCCGCCGGAAAGGCACACTATGGCAAAACTGTTCTCGCTCGCGCTCGAGAAATTCGGCGGTCTGCACCTCAATCAAAAGGGCGAAGTTCCGATTTCCGACGGCGAGAGCCCCGACATGAAAAATTTCCGCATCACGGAAAACGGACAACTGAAACTGCGTGAAGGATTTCGCGTTTTGCACCGTCTGAACGGCCCCGTGCGTTGTCTGTGGCAAGGCACACTGAACAAAGTCTCCCTCTTCCTCGCGCTTGTCGGCAAAACGCTCTACCGCTCCTTTGACGGTTTTGAAAACCTCGAACCGATCGGAGAGATCGAAGGCGAGGAGCGCATCTCCTGCCTCGAATTTCGGGAAAAACTGTACTTTCTCACGGGAGAGACCATCCTCGTCTGCGACGGGGAGAAGCTGGAGGAAATCACCCCTTATCGCCCTCTCATTCGCATCGCTTCTCCCCCCGGAGGAGGAGGGACTCCCTTTGAAGCAGTCAATTTCCTCTCGGGACAGGTGCGGCAAACCTTTTCCGCCGACGGAAAAACTCAAATCTTTCACCTGATCTCCCGCGCCGTGGAAAGCGTCGACTACGTTCTGTTAAACGGAGAAGAACTGCCCAAAGAACGCTACTTCGCCGAACCGAACTACGGAACCGTCCAGATCTTCGGCGAAGTCGCCGAATTTCCTCCGGACGCCGGAACGGAAAACGTCGAGATCGGCTACACACTCGCACCGGAAACGCTGCCCGAGCCGCTCTTCTGCCGACACGGAATCACCTACGGCGGCGAAAACGACACGCGCGCCTTCCTCTACGCCAACCCCGACAAACCCGCGCTTCGCTATTATTCCGGCATTGCGGACGGGCTCCCCACAATGTCCTACTTCCCCGTCACCAACGTTTCCATGGTCGGCGACGGAGAAGCCATCACTTCCATCGTTCGCCACTACGACCGACAGATCATCTTCACTCCGCACTCGACTTACTACTCCTACCCCGAAGTGCAAACGGAAGAGACGGGACGGCAGTACACCTCGTTTCCGATCTACACCCTTTCGGCAATGAAGGGAAACATCGTCCCCGGACTTGCCCTGCTTGCAGACAACAAGCCGCTCTCCGTGATGCCCTCGGGCCTCTACCTTTGGAGTAATACTTCGGTGCGCGACGAGCGAAACGCTCACCTCTTCTCCGAAGCGATTTCCCCTGCACTGAGGAGCGAAGATCTGTCAAACGCCCGGATCTATCTGCGTGCATCGACTTCCGAGATCTACCTCGCCCTCTCACGCGGCATCTACGTCTACAATCTGAAATCCCGTCTGTTTTATTACTACGAAGGTTTCTCTCCGAACGTGATGCTCGAAGATGAAACGAACCGCTTTTTCTTCGGAACCAAGTCCGGCGAGATCTGTCTTACAGAAGGACATCTTGACGACACAAAAGGCATCGACGCGCACTGGGAAAGCAGCGCACTCTTCTGCGGTGATCGCGCACACACGAAAAATCTCTTTGACATCACTCTCGGGGTGAACGCAGATGCCGCCGCACCGCTGATCCTCTCCTGGCGCACCGACAATGCAACTTCCCGCAAAGACATGCGCATCCGGCAAAGTCCCCTCCTCGATTTCGGCGCACCGGATTTTGCAAATTTTTCTCTGGAGACGGCACGCAGATCAAAGGCGCGCAAAATCAAGATCGGTGCCAAGCGATTTGAATCCGTTACGCTTCGCATCACGCATCCGCCCGAAGAGAGTGATCTCTGCATCACCCATTTGATCTTGCGCGGCAAGATCTGCGACCAACACACCTAAGGAGGCAATATGTCTTTTCCGAATTTAAACCACGATTTTCACCACGTGCGCTCTCTGCCCGACCGCCCCACGCTTGCGCAAGGGTACACGCCCGAACTCTTAAAGGAAATCTTTGACCGTGCAGGCGAGGAGATCAAACGTTACATCAACGAA
>JAFQUW010000119.1 GCA_017408325.1 Clostridia bacterium
TGTCGAAGGCACAGGAGAAGAATCTGCTCGTGATGAGCGCGACACCGATCCCGCGCACCCTTGCGCTCTTTTTGTTCTCCAAGGACGACGTCAGCGTGCTCGACGAACTGCCGCCCGGGCGCACTCCGATCCGGACGTTCTACATCGGGGAAAACAAGCGCGCCCGCGCAGATGCCTTTATCAAAAAGGAACTGGAACAGGGCGGCCGCGCCTATCTCGTCTGTCCCCTGATCGAAGAGAACGAGGAGAGCGATTTGATGGCGGCGGAAAGCCGCTATGAAGAGGCAAAGCGGACCTTTGCTCCTTTCGGCGTCGGTTTTTTGCACGGAAAAATGTCTGCGGAGAAAAAGCGCGCGGCAATGGAGGAGTTTGCAACGGGAAAAACGCAGGTTCTGGTCTCTACCACGGTGATCGAGATCGGAATCGACGTTCCCGAGGCAAGTGTGATGTGCATTGAAAACGCGGAACGCTTCGGTCTTGCCACCCTGCATCAACTTCGCGGCCGAGTCGGCAGGGGAAGTCGCGCCTCCACCTGCATTCTCATTTCCTCGGCGAAGGGGCTCAATGCGCGCGAGAGGTTGAAGACTCTCTGCGAGACGACGGATGGATTTCGCCTTGCGGAGTTCGATATGAAGCACCGCGGCCCCGGAGATTTCTTCGGTGTCGCACAGAGCGGAAAACTTGTTTTTTCGGCCGCAAACAGTGCCGATGAGGCACTTTTGGAAAAAGCTGCACGCGCTGCGGAGGATTTTTTTGAAAAAACGGTTGACAATTGAAAAAAGCTATGGTATGATATCAATCGCGCCCGAAAGTATGCGGGTGTGGCGGAATTGGCAGACGCGCCAGACTTAGGATCTGGTGAGCAATCGTGCAGGTTCAAGTCCTGTCACCCGCACCATAGAATATGGAGGCATAGCCCAGCTGGTTAGAGCGCTTGCTTGACATGAAAGAGGTCACAGGTTCGAGTCCCGTTGTCTCCACCAAAAAGACCTTGTCGAAAGACAAGGTCTTTTTCATCGAAAAAGCTGTTCAAGACGAGCATTTGTAAAACTTATGAAACGACAAGACAACAAGATGAATACGCGCGCAGTCTTCGAAACGATGCCGGTGTGGCGCGCTTTGGCAACGATGGCGATCCCGACCATTGTTTCCAATTTGATCACGCTGGTCTATAACATTGCCGACACGTTCTACATCGCACGCACCAACAATGCGTATATGGTCGCTGCCTCTTCCTTGGTGCTGACGGTCTTTCTGATGACGACGGCGATTGCAAACCTTTTCGGCGTCGGTGGGGGAACGCTTGCCGTGCGTTTGTTTGGTACGCGAGACGAGGAGGAAGCAAGGAAAGTTGCGTCCTTGAGTCTTGTGATGGCAACCGGAACAGCACTGTTGTTTTCGCTTTTGTGTTTGATCTTTATGAATCCGCTGCTTCACCTGCTTGGCGCGAGCGCGGATACGATCGGTTACGCGAAACAATATTTGATCTGCGTTGTGGTCATCGGCGGTGTGCCGACTGTGCTTTCGGCGACGATGAGTTCGATCGTGCGCAACGTCGGCTATTCGAAAAAAGCCGCGTTCGGTCTCGGCCTCGGCGGTGTGCTGAACGTCGTGCTTGACCCCCTGTTTATGTTCGTCTTGCTCCCGGCGGGGAACGAGGTGCTCGGTGCCGCGCTTGCGACGATGCTCTCCAACGTCTGCGCGATGATTTATTTTCTTGCGGTATACAAGAAACTCTCGCGCGAGAGTTTCTTGGAGTTGCCGCGACGCATTGAGCGCATTCGGAAGAATTCTCTGCGTTCGCTCTTTTCCGTGGGCTTTCCTGCAGCGGCAGGCGTGCTGTTGTTTGACGTCTCCAACATGGTGCTCAACCGCCTTGCCGCATCTCACGGTGACTTTGCCCTTGCGGCCATCGGGATCGTGTTGAAAGTGGAAAGGCTTCCTTTGAACATCGGCATCGGTATCGCGCTGGGAATGGTGCCGCTCGTCGCTTACAATTATGCTTCGAAGAATTATGAGCGCATGCGGGCCTTTACCCGTGCATCGATGATCTCTGGGCTCTGTGTTGCGGCGGTGAGCGTCGTCTTGTATCGCATCGGCGCCGAGGGGATCATCCATCTGTTCATTGAGGAGCCGATCACCGTTTCGTACGCCGTTCCGTTTCTGGAGGCAAGATGCGTGGCAACGCCGTTTATGTTTGCCAGTTTTCACCTCAGCCATTTTATGCAGGCGATCGATCGGGGTGTCACGTCACTTTGGATGGCTGTGATCCGTCAACTTTGCCTGAATATTCCGTTTTTGTTTTTGCTCAATTTCCTTTTCGGAATGACGGGTATCGTATGGACGCAGTTCTTTTCAGACATCTTCAACGTGCTTGTTTCCTTGATCATTTACCGTGCCGTCACACGCCCCTTTTATCGGAATTTATCTTTAGAAGTTTAACAGGAGTTTCATATGACACAGATCCTCAATGCCAATTTGACGCACAGTTTGTTTTATTCCGTCCCGTTTGCGCTCAGCGAAGCACAGTTCGAAGGGTGCGTGCGTAAGATCTGCCCGGATGCCCTTGTTTATCACAGAGACGCGAAACTCGAAGAGTCTCATTTTACTCAAATGCAGACGGTGGAACGTTTTTTGCGCGGCGGATCGCAGACCTATTCGGTGCGACGTTTCTTTTTGCGGTCGCTGTGCCCGGATGCAAAGGCGTGCGGGTTTTCCGATGTCTTTTTGATGCTGTCCTATTTCGAAGAGACGAGCGTCGTCGCCTTTTCGTTCCATTATTCGGTTGAGGAGATCCTGCTGGATCAACTCATCGGGTTGCGTCAGTCCGGACAGGCGAGAGTCTACCGATTTGGAGAAAAAGAAGAGAGTTTTTCGGATTTTGCCGCAGATTTTGCCGTACAGCTCGGCTTGCCGCGCACTTTTACCGAACAGAGTTTTTTGTGCGAAGTGACCCGCTTCGGTGAATTCACTTCGCCCGAAGAGATCGAAGAAAAGGCCCCCGACGTTCTCTACGGGCTTTTGTCCGGGGACGAAGGATATTCTTTTGTTCCGAAGGAACTCTGCCGCGAACGCCTGACCTATTCCTGGTCCAGTCGTGACTTTATCCGAATTTACGGGGTCGGGAAGGCCTTCTTGTTTTTGAACTTGATCGCCTCTCCCTCACATGAAAAATATCTGGAACGCCAACGCGTGTTCGGTGGCGAGATCTACGGTGCTGCCGACGAGTATTTCTTTTTGGGTTCCAACCCGTTGTCGGTCAATCACGGGATCCTTTTCAGCGTTGAGTTCGTGATGATGCTCAAGACGCTCGTCAGCGACGTACTCTCCTTCCAGAGCGCGTTCGGGAAACGCAAGAAGCATATGTCTTACTATCGGCGTATCCGCGAGACACGCGAATTCCGTCGAAAGATCATCTTGGTTTTGGAAAAGGTGGAACAAACTGCCATCACTGAGATCGGGGAATTGTCCTCGGTCTTGATGGAAAGCCAGCACATCGCCCCGATCGTCGATCAGGTCAAATACCTGTTGGAGCTTTTGGAAGGCGATCTGTCCTTGATCTATTCGGAGCGAAGCAACCTGCTCGTCACCATTTTGACCGTTCTCGGCCTTTTGCTTGCCGCGTGGCAGGTTCTGCTCGCTCTCTGATGCAAAAGAGGAGCAAAAACGAAAGAAGAAGAAAGAAAAGACCGCCGAAGGCGGTCTTTTCTCTTGCAAGTCGAGGGATTTTCGAGTATAATAAAGTGAGGAAATTTGTTTGGAGGGATTCCAGTGCGCGCATTTTCGCATCTTCGTACCATCACGCGCCACCACAACGAGGTCTTTCGGCTTTGCTGTCGTTGCGGGCTCTTTTGGCGCGGCTTCTGGCACGATTTCTCCAAACTGTCTCCGACGGAATTTTTTGCCGGTGCGCGCTTTTACACCGACGGAACGCACAGTCCGACCGTGGAAGAGCGAAAATTGCTCGGTTACTCCCGTGCCTGGATGCACCATATGGGGCGCAACCGCCATCATTTTGAATACTGGGTCGACTATCAATCGGGCAAAGGATTGCTTCCCGTGGAAATGCCGCCCATCTTCTTTTGCGAGATGGTTTGTGACCGTGTTGCGGCCAGTAAGATCTATCACGGCGCGTCGTACACGGACGCGACGGCACTTGAGTATTATGAGGATCAGAAACACAAGTATTTCATCCATCCTGCGACTGCGTCGCACCTGGAGTACGTTTTGACACTGCTCAAAGAACGGGGCGAGGACGCTCTGTTTGATTACCTTCGTGTCTACGCACGTCAAAAGAAGGAGGTAAAAGGCGAGTGAACGTCACACAAAACTTCTCTTTTTTGCGAACCAAGAAGGGGATCGTTGCAGCCGTTTTGGCGGTTGTGGTAATCCTCGGCCTGCTTGTTTTTTTACTCGCGGACGCGTTCGTTCCGCAGACGGTCAAAGCCGAACGCTTCGATCAGCGTCTCTACGGTGTCATCTCCGACCCCGGCGCGGGAGAGACGCTCTTTTACCGAAAGGCGACGCCGCTTGGTGTGGCTCAAGGCTTTTTGAAATCGCGTCAGACGGCGTTCGGCGGCGCGACGGAGGCGGTTTTGACGGAATCCGGAGAACTGTATCTCTTGTATGGCGGAGACGCGCGCCACTTATCGTCGCAAGCACTTGATGCCCGACTTTCCGCCGAGGGACGCGCAGTGGTTTATCTGAGTTCGGACGGGGAGGTGTATCATTACACCGTTGGAGAAGAAGCCCCGGTTTTGATCGCGGACGGAATTTCGGCTTCCGACCTTTCGTCCTTTGCCGTCTCTCCCTCGGGCGATTGTGTCTTTTTTGCCAGAGTGAACGAAGATGCGGGGGATGCCCGTGCGTTTTTCTGGAACGGAGAAACGACACAACTCGACCACTTGACGCTGATCGGCGGCCTTTCTCCCTTGGCGGTCTCCGACGGTGGGGAACATTTGTATTATCTGACGTCGTCGGGGACGGCTCTTTATCACGCCACGCTTTCCGGCAGTGCCGAAAAACTGACGGCGTCTTTTTCCCAAAAGGTCGCCCTGCCGTATTTCAATCGGACCGTTTCGCAGGTGCTTTTCTGCGAAGGGAACGGATACACCTATTTCAGTGAGAACGGCGGCGAGAAAATGAAGGTTTCTTCCGGCGTTGCCGTCCCGGTTGAGAAAAGCGGAGAATTGAGTGTGCGCGCCGGACACTGTCTCATCGGAAGCCAAGATTCTCTTCGCGCCCGTCTGTATTTGGTCAAACGGGAAGAGGCGCAAACTTTGCGGTATCTTTCCGAAGATTTCGCATCGGAAAAATACGCGTCCGACGCGGCGGAAGTGTTTTTGAGTTCCGACGGCACGCAGCTATATTTTACGCGTCTTTTGGAAGGACGCTATCGCATCTATTATATGGATTTGAACAGCGAAAATCCGGCCGAGACCATGTTGGCTTCGGGTGTGACTGCATACGCTTTTTCCGCTGATCTAAAGCAGATCTACTACATCACGCGCGGAAACAAACTGTATGAGCGCAGCGCGGGCGTCTCTACGTTGATCAGTGAAAGCGCCTCCGGCGTATATACCACGCCGCGCGGCGAGGTCTATTGGACGGTGAAGACGGGAGAGTCCGAATCCGTGCTGTATCTTTTGAAGGAGAAGGAGAGCGTGCGCGTGGCGACGAAGGTCACCGACTTCTTCTTTACCGAGGACGCAGATTACGTCTGTGCCGAGACGGACGGCATTGTTCGCTGGCATATCCGCGTTTCGGATGATTTGGTTCCCTTGGCCCGTTCTTGATACGGGTTTTTGATAGAAAACGAAAAGCAGGAGCAAACGAATATGAAACTCAATTCTAATTACGACAACTTAAAACAGAACTACCTCTTTGCCACCATCGAGCAGAAGGTTGCCGAGTTCAAAGCGAACAACCCCGAGCGTGAACTGATCTATATGGGCATCGGGGACGTGACCCTTCCGCTTTCCAAATCCGTGACTGAGGCGACCAAGGCGGCGGCGGATGAAATGGCAACTGCCGCGGGCTTCCGCGGCTACGGCCCGTATCGCGGATACGGCTTCCTCTTGGACGCCATCGCGGGCTACTATGCCAAGCGCGGCGTCGATCTTTGCCACGAAGAGATCTTCGTCGGCGACGGCGCCAAGACCGATACTGCGTGCTTCTCCGACATCTTTGCCAAAGAGAACGTGATCGCCGTCTCCGATCCCGTCTATCCCGTCTATTTTGATTCGAATATCATGGATGGCCGCGAGGTCGTGTTGATCGCCGCGACGCGCGAGAACGGCTTTTTACCGATGCCGAGCGAGGATCTCAAGGCCGACGTCATCTACCTCTGCTCTCCGTCGAACCCCACGGGCGCAGTCTACACGAAGGAACAGCTCAAGGTCTGGGTCGACTTTGCCAACAAGAACGACGCCCTCATCCTCTTTGACGCCGCCTACGAAGCGTATATCACCGACCCCTCTTTGCCGCGTTCGATCTTCGAGGTGGAAGGCTCGCGCACCTGCGCCGTCGAGTTCTGCTCTCTGTCGAAGAACGCGGGCTTTACCGGCACGCGCGCAAGCTACGTCATCATCCCCAAAGAACTGGAACGTGACGGTAAGAACATCGGTAAACTCTGGTTGCGTCGCCAGTCCACCAAGTTTAACGGTACCCCCTATATCATTCAGCGCGCGACGGAAGCCGTTTTCACCGAAGAAGGGCAGCGCGAGGTCGCCGAGATGGTCGGCTACTATCAGGAAAACGCGCGGATGCTTGTGGACGCATTCACCGAATTCGGCATCTTCTTCACCGGAGGCGTCAATTCGCCCTACATCTGGTTTGAAGCGCCGAAGGGGAAGACCTCTTGGGAGTTCTTCGACCTCCTCTTAAATGAGGTCGGCATCGTCTCCACACCCGGTGCGGGCTTCGGCGTCAACGGAGAGGGCTTCTTGCGCCTGACCTCCTTTAACACGCACGAAAACACCGCCCGCGCCGTTGAACTTTTGAAAAAAGTCCTGTAAGATGAAAAGGAAAAAAGGCACACCGTTCGGTGTGCCTTTTTGATGTTTTGGGGGTGAAACCGATCATTCAGTTGATCTCCACAACCTGTCCTTCTTCGAGCATCACGCGCGGAATGCGCGCGGAGATGTTGCAGTAGATCTCGTAGGTGATGGTGCCTGCCGCGCGTGCCCAGTCGGCGACGGTGATGCCCTTTTCACCGAAGAGCGCAACGACGTCGCCCTCGTGGATCTCCTCTGCCGAATCCGTGATGTCGACAAAGGTCATATCCATACAGACGTTTCCGACGATGCGACAGCCGAGGGCGATCGCGTCTGCTTTTTTGGAGATGGAGCGCGGAACGCCGTCGGCGTAACCTGCGGCAACGACGGCGATCAACGTGTCTCGTTCGGCGCGCCAAGCGCAGTCGTATCCGAGGGGATCGCCCGCCTTGAGCGTGCGGATCTGCGCCACGGAGGAAAAGAGCGTCATCACGGGCAGGATCGGTCGATCGGGGTAGGTCTCGTTCCAAAAATCGCGCACGGCGTCCGACGGAAAGTCGCCGTAGAGGCAAATGCCCGCGCGCACCATATTCCCGATATCGGGAAGACCGAGCAGAGACGCACCGCTGTTTGCCAGATGCTTGTAGGCAAAGGTGAGGCCGGCATCTTCAAGCTTTTGTACGGTTGCCGCAAAACGGCTCGCTTGAAGGGCGGTAAAGGGATCGCCGGGAACGTCGCTTTTGGCGTAGTGGGAGAAGATGCCTTCGATCTCAAGCGAGCAGATGCGAGAGAGGGAGAGGATCTGCGTGATGGAGTCTTCGTTCTCGGCACAAAAACCCAGTCGTCCCATGCCCGTGTCGATCTTGATGTGGATCTTGACCTTGTGACCCGTTCGGCTGAGCGCAAGGCCGAGTTCGTTTGCGTAGTCAAAGGAGAAGACGCACTGCGTCAGGTTGAAATCCGCAAGCAAGGACGCTTCTTTTAAGGGCGTGCGACCGAAGACGAGGATCGGCTCTTCGATCCCGCTTTCTCTGAGACGGACACCTTCGAGTGCCGTTGCAACGCCGAAGTAAGCGGCGCGGCCTACGAGCGCACGTGCCACGGCCGCGGCGTTGTGTCCGTAGGCGTCTGCTTTCACCACGGCGAGGATCTTCTTGCCTTCGGGCAGAGAGGATGCGAGCGCATCAAAATTCGCCTTTAGACGAGTCAGATCAATCGCGGCGTAGGCGCGAAGGAGGTTGGGATTTTTCCGTGATGTGTCCATAGTGCTCCTTGGGTTATGAAAAATGAA
>JAFQUW010000120.1 GCA_017408325.1 Clostridia bacterium
AAGAGTTCGACCGCATCAAGCTTGCTGCAAAGAAGATCTCGTCTCTTTGCGACGTTTTCATCGTCATCGGCATCGGCGGCTCTTATCTCGGCGCACGTGCGGCGATCGAATTCCTCTACGGCCAGAATTACAACCACAGAAAAGGCGCGACCGAGATCTATTTCTCCGGCAACAGCCTTGACGCCGACGCCGTTGCGGATCTGCTTGAGTATTGCCGTGACAAGGACGTGTGCATCAACGTTATCTCCAAGTCCGGTACTACGACCGAACCTGCCGTGGCGTTCCGTCTCTGGCGCGCGTTTTTGGAAGAGAAATACGGCAAGGAAGGCGCGCGCGAGCGCATCTTCGTCACCACGGATAAAAACCCCCGTCCCGGCACGCTCAAGGAACTCTCCGATAAAGAAGGATATGAGAGTTTTGTCGTCCCGGGCGACGTCGGCGGACGCTATTCGGTCTTGACCGCGGTCGGTCTTCTGCCGATCGCCGTTGCCGGAGCGGACATTGACGCAATGATGCAGGGGGCCAACGCCGCGCGCAAGGAATATTCCGAGGTGGGCGATGAAAATCCTTGCGTTCAATACGCTCTGGCGCGCAAGGCGCTCTACGAGGGCGGCAAGTCGATCGAACTCTTTGCCTCTTTCTGCACCCGTCTGCAGTACTTCGGCGAATGGCTCAAACAACTTTTCGGTGAGAGCGAAGGAAAAGAAGGAAAAGGACTCTTCCCGTCGAGCGTGATCTATTCCACCGACCTTCACAGTATGGGACAGTACGTGCAGGAAGGCGAGCGCATCTTCTGTGAGACTTTCATCGACATCGAAACGCCCAACGTCCCCGTCATCATTCCGACGGATGCCACCAACGTCGACGGTCTCAATTTCCTTGCAGGCAAGGATCTTGACGAAGTCAACGACAAGGCGGAAGAGGGAACCATCGCGGCGCACGTCGAGGGCGGCGTCCCCGTGATGAAGGTCATTCTGGAGCACGCGGACGAAGAGAGTTTCGGCAGACTCGTCTACTTCTTTGAACTCTCCTGCGCGATCTCGGGGTGCCTCATTGAGATCAATCCGTTCAACCAGCCCGGCGTGGAACTCTATAAGAGAAATATGTTCCGTCTGCTCGGAAAACCCGGTTACGAATTGTAAAATATTTTTCAAAACGGAAGAAACCCTTGCAAAATACACGAAATGCAGTTAAACTGTAAATAACAAATATGGAAGGAGATTCCAATGGTACGACTCATTATTGGACTCAAAGGAAGCGGCAAAACCAAACAACTCATCGAAATGACCAACTCCGCTGTGGATTCTACTCGCGGCAACGTGGTCTGCGTCGAAAAGGGTGACAAACTGCGTCACGAGATTCGTCGTGAGGTTCGCCTCATCGACACCGACCTTTACGGTCTCAAGGGTGCCTCTGAACTCTTCGGTATGGTCAGCGGTATCCTCGCCTCCAACTACGACGTGAAGGATCTGTTCATCGACTCCTCTTTGAAGATCTGCGGCGACGATATGGTGGCGTTCGTTGCGTTCATCCGCCGTCTGGACCAACTCTGTGCGAAACTTGAGGTCAATTGCGTGACCACCGTCTCCATTGCACCCGAGAGCTTCCCGGAGGAGCTGTCCCCCTATCTCTTCTAAACGATGCAGTATCGGAAATTGACGCTCACTCTGCCTCACGGTCAGACCGACGAGGTAGCGGGGCGTCTTTCTCTTTTGGGATTTACCGCTTTTGAGATCGAGGACTACTCGGATCTGGAAAGCGAGGAGGCGCGCCGTTTTTACGACTACATCGACGACGACCTTCTGAAGAAGCAGAACGATCCGCCGCGGATCCACTTCTACTTTTACTGTGATCCCGAGGGGGAAGACGCTTACCGCGCGTTTTTGGAGTGTATGAAGACCCCGGAATTTTCCGCGTTTCCCTTGGACGCCGCCCTTCTGGACGACGAGGAGTGGAAAGACAAATGGAAGGAGTTTTTCCGCCCCTTTGCGGTGGGGAAACGTCTTTTTGTCTATCCGCCGTGGGAAGAAGCGGTTGAGATCCCGGATGGGAGACTCGGTCTCGTGATGGATCCCTCCGCCGCCTTCGGAAGCGGCACGCACGCCACGACGCGCCTGTGTATGGAGTGCGCCGAAGATTATCTTTCGGGCAATGACGCCGTGCTGGATCTTGGCTGCGGCTCGGGCATCTTGGCGCTTGCCGCGCTGAAACTCGGCGCGACGCACGCCGACGCCGTGGACATTGAAGAGAGTGCCGTGCGCGTTTGCCGCGACAACTGCGCGCTCAACGGCATCAGCGAAAAGGAGTGCTCCGTGCGCTGTGGGGACGCGACGCGTGACCCCGGAGCCAAGGGTGCCTATACCTTTGTGTTTGCCAATCTCGTCGCCTCGTTGATCGTGTCGATCGCTGGAAGCCTGTTTGATTTGCTCAAGGACTGCGGCACGCTCGTTGCCTCCGGCATCCTGAACGTGCGCTGCGAGGAGACGCTTGCCGCTTTGCAGTCAGCCGGATTGACTCTTGTCGAGTGCCGCGAAGAGGAAGAATGGTGCGCGCTCGTGATGAAAAAGGAGGGGTAGTGAGATGCATATGCCCCCGCCACCCCCCAACCACGATCTGAATAAGCCGAAGAAGCCCGGGTCTCTAAAGGATATGCCCCGTTATCTCAAAGAGGTGTTCGGCGGCTTCTTTTCGCGCTTGTTTTACATTTTTTGCCTTGTTTGGGAGACGCGCCGCTGGATTCTGCTGACGCTTCTCGCGCTCTCCGTGATCGAGGGTGTCGTGCCCTTGGTTGGCGCACTCATCTCGTCGAGTGTGCTGAACGAATTGGCGAAGTTTTCCCTTGGAACGGGTGATCGCTCGCTGGTTCTGTGGTTGCTCATTTTTCAGTTCGCCTACCTGATTCTGGCGAACGTCATCTCGCGCGTTCAGATCATCGTCAACCGTATGGCAGGTGAGCTTCTCGTCTCCCATATCCGACTCAAAATTATGCGAAAAGCGAGCGAGCTTGACCTGTCGAGCTTCGATCGACCGAAGTTTTATGAGAAATTGGAGAACGCCAACCGCGAGGCGGGTATGCGCCCGATGCAGATCCTCTCCTCGACCTTCTCCATTTTGTCGAGTATCATCAGCCTTGTCAGCTTCATCACCGTGATCTTTGCGGTCAGCCCCGTTGCACCGCTTCTCGTCATCGCGGTCTCGATCCCGAGTGCCGTCATCAACTTTGTCTACCGCAAAAAGAACTTCTTCTATATGCGCTTCCGCTCGAAGGAACGCCGTAAGATGGACTATTACGCAAACCTCGTGGTGGATAAGGATCTGGCGAAGGAGGTGCGCCTCTACTCGACGGCACCGCGTTTCATCGATGCATTCCGCGAAGTGTTTCGTTCGTATTTTCGCGGTCTGCGCCGACTCATTTTTGCGGAAGGTACGTGGAACGTCGGTCTTTCCGTCCTGTCGGCAGGCATCAACTGCATCCTCTTTTATACGATTGCCGTGATGGTGATGGGTGCCGAGATCCCCGTGGGCGACTACGTGCTCTATACGGGTGCTTTGACCTCGATCTCCACGGGTGTTGCCGCACTGATCGCAACCTCTGCGACGATCTACGAGGGGACGCTGTTCATTGATAATATGCTTGTCTTTATGAACGAGCCGAGCGTGATCCGCCCGTCTCTTGCCACACCACGCGTCCCCGAACGCGGCGTCGCACACGAGATCACCTTCTCTCACGTCTCCTTCTCCTATCCCGAGGTGCCGCGCAAGGTGCTGGATGATGTCAGCTTTACGATCCGAGCGGGGGAGAGCGTCGCCCTCGTCGGGG
>JAFQUW010000121.1 GCA_017408325.1 Clostridia bacterium
CGGAATCACAACCTCCTTCAACGCGATACAAGAAGAAAACAGATTGTCTTCCACGGTCCGGAGCGTTCCCGGAAGGCGAAGAGACAAGAGGTTATAACAATTTTCAAAGGCATATCTGCCCACAGTGCGGACTCCGTCCGGAATCTCAACGGATTGGAGCGTTTGACAGTTTTGAAACGCATTCTCACCGATCTCGATCAGGGTCGTCGGAAATGTCACAGATTCAAGATTTTCGCATCGGGAAAACGCGTGCTCTCCAATCGTTGTCAATCCTTCGTTGAAATCAGCCTCTTTCAGCGAAACACATCCCCGAAACGCATTCTTCCCGATGTATTTCAAACTTTCCGGGAACGAAACAAAGACAAGCGTTTCCAGGTTGGAAAAGGCCCCTTCCGCGATGCCAACGGTCGCGTCCTTCAGCACAATTGTCTCCGTCTTCGAGGAAGACTTGATGCCGCAGGCCACGTTTCCGACGTAAACCGTGCCCTCCGGCTGTGCACTCATCCAAGCAGTGGAAGAAAACGCGGACAGACCAACGTCATACAAATCATCTCCCGCTTCCACGAAAGCAAGGTTGGTACAACCGAAAAAGGCATACTGCCCGATGCTCTGCACACCGCCGGAAAGAGTAATCGACGTCAAGGCAACACAACCGTAAAACACCCGATCGCCGATCGTTCCGGAAAAATCCGAAGAAAGAACTTCCGAAAGCTTCTTACACCCCTCAAACGCGGATTCGCCAACGCTTTTCAAGCCGGAATGCAATTCAAACGAAAGCAAGCTTTCACATTGATAAAACGCCAGTTCCCCAATGCTTTTCAAAGAACTCGGCGCATTGATCGAAGCAAGCGACTTACACCCGATAAAGGCGCGCGCCCGAATGTCCGTCACGGTTTCCGGAAGCGTGACGGAAGTAATGGCGGTACAATAGCTAAACGCGGAGCTGTCAATCACCGAAACGGGTTTTCCGCCAATGGTAGCCGGCACCGTTATTTGGCCGGAAGCACTTTTGGAACAGCCCTCAATGGTAACACTCCCGTTATGAACCGAATACTGAAAAATACCATGGTCATAGATCACTGTCGCAAAGGCGCTCAACGGCGAAAAAAGTGCCGCAAGGAATCCGAGCAACAAAACAAGAGAAAAAATTCTTTTCATATCGCCCTCCAAAAGCAGATTTGCATATCCGAAACTACGTACAAGAAAGCCGCAACTTCACCTTCCTCCGCGGCCCGTTTGGTTCTCCAGAGCAAAAAGACCGCTTTCGTCTGATTGACGGCAAAAACAGGCTCTGCTCTATATTTCATTATACAAAATAAGTCCTGCTTTGTAAATCATTTTTTTCGGCCGTCCATATAACAAAAAAGCACCGCAAAACGGGGCCGCGGTTTGACCGCGTTTTGTGTTTGAGTCCCCCCTTTTGCCTTCCCTCGCTTTGCTTTCTTTTTTGCTTCTTTTTTCTTTCTCTTGAAAGAAAAAAGAAGAATCAAACCAATTCACAAAACAAAAAGCACGCTTTTCGCGTGCTTTTTGTTTGACATTGTTTCGGTCAGTCCAGTTCGAACATTCCGGTATAGAGCTGGTAATATTTCCCCTTCTTCGCGATGAGCTCGTCGTGGGTACCGCGCTCGATGATCTCGCCCTGTTCGAGGACCATAATGGCGTTGGCGTTTCGGACGGTGGAGAGTCGGTGCGCGATGACGAAGACCGTGCGGCCGCGCATCAGCGAGTCCATGCCGCGCTCCACGAGCGCCTCGGTGCGGGTGTCGATGGAGCTGGTCGCCTCGTCCAGGATGAGCACGGGTGGGTTGGCGACGGCGGCGCGTGCGATGGCAAGCAGCTGACGCTGACCCTGCGAAATGCCCTCGCCGTCACCGGTCAACTCGGTCTCATAACCGTGGGCGAGGTGTCGGATGAAGGTGTCCGCACCCGACAGACGTGCGGCGGCGATGCACTCCTCGTCGGTGGCATCCAGACGCCCGTAGCGGATGTTGTCCATCACCGTGCCGGTGAAGAGGTGCGTATCCTGCAGAACCATCCCGAGGCTGCGGCGCAGGTCGGCCTTCTTGATCTTGTTGATGTTGATGCCGTCGTAGCGGATCTTTCCGTCAGGGACGTCGTAGAAGCGGTTGATGAGGTTGGTGATCGTGGTCTTGCCCGCGCCCGTCGAGCCGACGAAGGCGATCTTCTGCCCCGGCTTCGCGTAAAGGCTGACGTCCTTTAAGACCTGCTTTTCGGGTACGTAGGAGAAGTCCACGTTCTCAAAGCGCACGTCGCCGCACAGGCGCGTATAGGTCACCGTGCCGTCGGAGTGGGGGTGCTTCCACGCCCAGATGCCCGTATGAGCGGCGCACTCGACGAGATCTCCCGCTTCATCCACTTTGGCGTTGACGAGCGTCACGTAGCCGTCGTCGACCTCACTCTCCTGATCCAAGAGATCGAAGATGCGCTCCGCGCCTGCCAGAGCGGCAAAGACGGAGTTCATCTGCTGAGACATCTGCGTGATGGGGTTGGAGAAGTTGCGGGTGTACTGCAAAAACGCGGCGATCGTGCCGAGATCGGCGATCCAGCCCTGCAAAAAGAAGAGACCGCCCGCCATCGCGGTCAGCGCGTAATGCGTATAACCGAGGTTGCCCATGATCGGCATCAGGATATTCGCATAAGTGTTCGCGCGGGTGGAGACGACGCGCATATTTTCGTTGACCTCCGAAAAGCCCTCGAGCGCCTTTTCCTCACGGCAGAACGCCTTGACGACCTTCTGTCCGTCGATCATCTCTTCGATGTAGCCGGTAAGGGAACCGATGCATTTCTGCTGTTCCATAAAGCTCTTCGCGCTTCGTCCGCCGACGACCTTCAGGACCCAGAACATCACGGCGAGCATCAGGAGCACGAGAAGCGTAAGCTGCCAGGACAGAACGCACATCATAATGAAGACGCCGCCGACGGTCGCAAGCGAGGAGATGAAGTTCGGCAGCCCGTGGGAGATCATCTCACGCAGGGTGTCGGTGTCGTTGGTGTAACGGCTCATCAGCTCCCCGTGGGGATGAGAGTCAAAGAAGGAAAGCTTCAGGCTCTGCATATGATTGAACATATCCGTGCGCAGGCGATGCATCACGCCCGTGGAGATGTGGATCATCATACGGTTGTAGGTATAGGTCGCGACAACGCCGACCAAGTAGACGCCGCCCATCAGAGCAAGACTGGCAAAGAACGAAGACAGGTCGGGGTCTTTTCCGCCGACAAGGGGCTCCAGCGAGTTGATGATGCTCTTGAGCATATAGGTGCCGAAGACGTTGGCGAGTGCGCTGACGAGCACCAACACGAAAACCAGAAGAAGCATCCACTTCCACGGCCCGAGGTAGGAGAGCAGGCGGGCGATGATGCGGACCGGGTTTTTCGGCTTTGCGGTGGAGCGGCGGCCGCCGCCACCGGGGCCCTTGGGCACGGGTCGGTTGTTTTCAGCCATTCACTTCGCCCCCTTCCTCTTTGCCCTTGAGCTGGGCTTCGTAGACCTCGCGGTAGATTTCGTTGGTTGCCAAAAGCTTCTCGTGCGTGCCGACGGCGTTGACGCGCCCGTCGTCAAGGACGATGATCTGATCCGCGTCCATCACGCTTGCCACGCGCTGAGCGATGATGAGAGTCGTCATCTCGCCGCGGTGCTGCTTGAGTTCGGCGCGGATGGAGGCGTCCGTCGCGGTGTCGACCGCGCTCGTCGAGTCGTCCAGAATGAGGATCTTCGGCTGTTTTAAGAGCGCGCGGGCGATGCACAGACGCTGTTTCTGTCCGCCGGAGAGGTTGACGCCGCCCTGTGAAAGATCGGTGTCATACCCGTCGGGGAAGCTCATCACGAAGTCGTGCGCACAGGCGACGCGGCAGGCCGCCTCGATCTCCTCGTCGGTGGCGTCCTCGTTGCCCCAACGCAGATTCTCGCGGATGGTGCCGGAGAAAAGCGTGTTTTTCTGCAGGACCATCGCCACGCTCTCGCGCAGAGTCTTGAGCTTGTACTCGCGCACGTCGTGTCCGCCGACGACGACTCTGCCGCGCGTCACATCGTAGAGACGGGCGATGAGGTTGACGAGCGTCGATTTCGACGAGCCCGTGCCGCCGAGGATGCCGACGGTCGTGCCGGGACGGATGATGAGGCTGACATTCTCAAGGTGCAGGTTGTTTTCATCTTTAAAATAAGAAAAGTCGACGTGGTCGAAGACGATGCCGCCATGGGCGACCTCCAGGTTTTCGTCCGCGTTTTCGTCGGAGATGTCAGGCACCTCGTCGAGCACCTCCACGATGCGTTCCATCGAGGCGCGGCTGATCATAAAGGTCACAAACGCCATCGAGATCATCATCAGGCTGATGAGAATCTGGTTGATGTAGGCGATGAAGCCCATCAGTTCGCCGACGGACATACTGCCCGCGACGATGTGCGTGCCGCCGAAATAGGCGACGGCAATGAGGCAGGCATACATGGCAAACTGCATCGACGGTGCCATGAAGACCATCAGCCTCTGGGCGCGGCGTTCCGCTTTCATCACGTCCTCGCTGGCGAGCTGAAATTCCTCTTTTTCGTAGTCGCCGCGCACGAAGGCCTTCACGACGCGGATGCCGATGAGGTTTTCCTGCACGCGGGCGTTCATCCGGTCGTACTTTTTGAACATCGCCAAAAAGAGCGGATGCGAACGGATCGAGATAAAGAAAATGATAAACGCAAGGATCGGCACGGCGACAAGGAAGATGAGCGCGAGTCGCGCATTGATCGAAAAGGCCATGATCGTGCTGCCGATGAGCATCAGGGGGCTTCGCGCGAGCGAGCGGATGAAGGTGGTGAAGGTCATGCGCGTGAACATGATGTCCGTCGTCATACGCGTCACGAGGCTCGCCGTGGAGAATTTGTCCACGTTGGCAAACGAGAACGCCTGCACCCGTTCAAATTCGGCTTTTCGCAGATTTGCGGCAAACCCGCTTCCGGAGACGGCGGCGTATTTCCCGCCGAGCGCGCCGAAGACGAGCGAGATGAGCGCCATCCCGATCATACACACGCCGAGAAACGTGATGTAGGGGATGTCGTTTCCGGGAATTCCCTCGTCGATGATCTTTGCCATCAAAAAGGGGATGAGGATCTCCATGAGCACTTCCCCGACGATCATCAGGGGAGTAAGAACAGTCTCCTTTTTGTATTTGCCGATGTACGGCAAAAGCTTCTTAAACATCTTTCGCTTCTTCCTCCTCGGAGAGTTTTTTCATCAAAATAAAGTTTTCAAGCGCACTTTCCGCCTCCGCACTCTCGCCCAGAGACAGGATCAGACGGTCGAGCAGATCGAGAAACGCCTCCTGCTGTGTCTCGGTCAGCGCACCGAAGGTGCGGCGGTTGTGCTCCGCGCAAAGAGCCTTCCCTTGGCCGACCCGTTCTTTTCCGGCGTCGGTCAGATACAGCTGGTTGCAACGCAGGTTGTCGGGATCCGACTTCTTTACGAGAAAGCCCGCCCGCGAAAGCCGCTTGGTGGAAACGGCCACGGTGGCGGCGGACAGCCCGAGCGTTTGCGCCAGGCTTGCCTGCGTACAGCCCTCGTGCAGCAGCACGTACTCCATAATGGGCATCTGTCCGCGCCAGAGTCCGATGCGGTGCATCGCGCGCCGTCGGCAGGCGTGATGAAGCATCTGCAAACGATCGAGCTTCAGGGCGATCTGTGTGCTTTTTTCCATAAAGACCTCTGTTTTGTTCGTCGACTAACTGTTTGTCGGTTAACAGTCGCCATTATACGCCTCTCACACCCGCCGTGTCAAGGGAAAACTTGTAAACAAATCCCTCGTTTTTTTCGCGGCCCGCCTCCCTTGTCAAATGCGCGCGCCTATGCTATAATTTGAAAAAAGAACAAACCGAAAAGGACTCGACTATGAACTGCGAAATCAAAGACCTCAGCCTCGCCGCAAGCGGCGAGCAAAAGATCGCCTGGGTCAAACAAAATATGCCGCTTCTCTCCTCTCTGGAGGAGGAGTTTTCCGCCTCGCGCCCCTTTGAGGGACTCACGGTGGCGCTCTCCGTTCACCTGGAGGCAAAGACCGCGTATCTGTGCCGCGTGCTTGCCGCAGGCGGTGCCGAAATGTACGTCACCGGCTCCAATCCCCTCTCGACGCAGGACGACGTCGCCGCCGCGCTCGTCGAATCCGGAATGCACGTCTTTGCCCTCCACGGCGCAACGGAGGAGGAATACACGCGCCACTGCTGCGCGGTGCTGGAGGTCGGCCCGCAGTTCATCATCGACGACGGCGGAGATCTCGTGCACCTGATGCACACCGAATACCCCGAGCTCCTCGCCGGCGTCATCGGCGGCTGCGAAGAGACGACCACGGGTATTTTGCGCCTGAAGGCGATGGCGCAGAAGGGCGAGCTGAAATTCCCGATGATGCTCGTCAACGACGCCGACTGCAAGCACCTCTTTGACAACCGCTACGGCACGGGCCAGAGCGTCTGGGACGGCATCTGCCGCACGACGAATCTCATCGTCGCCTCCAAGACCGTCGTGGTCGCAGGCTACGGCTGGTGCGGCAAGGGCGTCGCCATGCGCGCCAAGGGACTCGGTGCCAAGGTCATCGTCACCGAGGTCGACGCCGTGCGCGCGATGGAAGCGGTGATGGACGGCTTCTCCGTGATGACGATGGACGATGCGGCGCCCCTCGGCGACATTTTTGTCACCGTCACGGGCTGCTCCGACGTCATCACGCCGGCACACTTCGTGAAGATGAAGGACGGCGCGATCCTCTCCAACGCCGGTCACTTCGACGTCGAGGTCGACGTCGCGGGGCTCAAAAAGCTTGCCGTCTCCTCGTATCCCGCCCGCAAAAACATCCAAGGCTTTCGCCTCGAAAACGGACGCACACTCTTTTTGCTCGCGGAAGGTCGCCTCGTGAACCTCGCCGCGGGCGACGGACATCCCGCGGAGATCATGGATATGTCCTTTGCCATTCAGGCACTCAGTGCAAAGTATCTCGTGGAACACAAAGCCGAACTTGCCGAGAAGATCATCTGCGTTCCGCGCGAGATCGACGAGCGCGTCGCAAGATTGCGCCTTGCCGCCTGGGGACTGACGATCGACTCCCTCACCCCCGAACAAAAAGCCTATCTCGGCTACGCCGACTAAAGGGACGTCCGTATGAATGTTTGGGATTTCATCGTCGCCGGCTGGCACGCGATCCGCGACTTTTTCTTCTCCTTATTCTATGAGTCGTACTTCGCGCAGGCCCTGTTGCTCCTGCTTCTGCTCTCCCTTCCGTTTTGCATCCGCGCCGTGCGGCGCATCCGCTTCCTCTCGCGCATAAAACAGCTCTGCCGCGAGAAGGGATACGTCTTCAACCGACACCGCGCCTTCTCGTTTCTCGGCAACTTCCGCCACGCTCCCTGTGAATATTCCATCACGACCAAGACGCGCGCCTTTGCGATCAAGCTCGTTGGCGCCAAGAGCAAAAACCACCTGATCCGCTTCCTCGACGAAGAGAATCTGGAGATTTTGAAAAGCGGAAAGCTGATGGGCACAGCGCTCTCCGTCCGACGCACGCGCGTCACCAAAATGCCGAATCAACGAAAGTGGTATCCGCACCCGACCTGGGAATTTTTCACCTACGCCGACCGCGACCTGCCCACCGAGAGCATCGTCCTCTGCATCCCCGCGCCGAGCGGTGCCGCCTACCGCCGACGCCGCGATACGGGCTTGTCGAACAACTTCGAGTTCGTCCCCCTGCGCGACGGGATGCACTTCTTCGAAACGATCTACCACACCCCCGAAGGCTTCCTCGAAAAACTGCAAAACTACCACGAGGGCTACCGCCTCTACACGGAGTGACAGAAAAAGCACCGCTTTTCGCGGTGCTTTTTTGTTGTTTTCTACTTTTTTAGGAGAAAAGGAAAGCAGAAAAACGCCGGGGCGAGAAAAACGAAACAATCAGCGTCACACAATACAGGGTTTTTTCGTGTGTTTTGCTAAAAAAGAGTTGCTTTTTGGGGCACATTATGGTAAAATTGACCCACCAAAAGAGGTGTTCGCCTTAAAAATTTGATCACCTTCAGAAAGGAGACAACCGTTATGAAAAAACTACTTTGCCTCATCCTGACGATCAGTATGCTGACAGCACTTCTGGCCCCGCTTACGCTCTTACCCGTCGGCGCGGAAGAAAGTGCGCCGGAGACGTTGCCTTCTTCTGCTCATCCGTATCAAAACAAAACAAAGGAGACTTACGTCATTACGCGCTCGGGGGCACTCAGCATCGGGCTTCTGTTTTCGGAACAGACCTCCTTTGAATCCGACTACGACTATTTGACTCTGTATGATAAACACGATCGATTTCTCTCGAAATATACTGCAGACCAACTCAGCGGCGCGTTCATCGTCATCAATTATGACACGGTAAAACTCGTATTGGAGACAGATGAACAGTGGACCGAATACGGCTTTGACGTAGTGGAAGTTGTCGCATTTTATTCGGCGTTTTCTTCTTGTGCGCACGAAAATACCCGCACGGAAAATGTGCGGGAAGCCTCGTGTAAATCACAAGGAAATACCGGCGACGTTTTTTGCACGGAGTGCGGAAAGTGCTTGGAAGCGGGAACAAAAACCCCCGTAGAAAAGAAAGGGCACGACTTTCAAAACGGTTTTTGCACGATCTGCGACAAGGAAGAGGATCTGATCCGCACGTCTCTGTCCTACGCCGGATATACCGCAAACACCAAAAAGACGTTTACCATTTCCCGCCCGGGAGCACTTGCGATCATCTTCACGTTCACCGATTACAAAGATTTTCCGGACGGATCGAAGTTTACCATTTCTGCATTGGGGGACAGCGTTACGTTTCCGGCAGACGAAGTGGAAGGCGAAACGTTTACTGCGTTTGGCAGTTCCTTTACGATCACCTATTACTGCAAAACGTACAACCCTCAAAAAGATGATTTTTGGTTGGATTCCATCATGGGGTTGTACGAAGATGACGGCCTGTACTATACCGTTTCCGACGGCTTCGCTCAGGTCGCCGCCTGCGATGAACGAATCAAGGGGGACGTTCTTCTCCCCGACACTTTCATGGGGTATCCGGTCAATGCCATTTCCGAACTGGCTTTTGCGGGAAATACCTCCCTGACGGGGATCGGAATTCCCGAGAGCGTCGTTGCGATTCGGGAAAAGGCGTTTTACGGGTGTTCCTCTTTGAAAAAAGCAGCGATCCCTACATCCGTCACCTCGATTTACACGGACGCTTTTTACGGAGCAAACAACAATTTGGTCATCTATGCGGAAAGCGGCAGCCGCGGAGAAGACTATGCAGCGGACTTGGGGTGTCGTGTCGCGCCACTGTCCGAAGTGCTGAAGATCAAGACCCAACCGAAGACAGCGGTGGCAAAATCCGGTGTCAAGGCACAGGTTTCGGTGAAAGCCGAAGGATACGGTCTGACGTATCAGTGGTATTACAAGGATCGGGATGCCGCCGACTTTGCGTTGACCACCTCCTTCCGGGGCAACGCTTACGCTGTTTCGATGAACGAAGCTCGCGACGGACGCGAGCTCTACTGCGTCGTGTCTGACATCTACGGAAACAGTGTGACGACCAAGACCGTTTCCATCCACATGGGCACACCGCTGAAGGTGCTCACGCAACCGAAATCCGTCACCGTCGCTTACGGTAAAACGGCGAAGATCGTGCTCGACGTTCAAGGCGAAGACTTGACGTACAATTGGTACTACAAAAACAAGGGGGACTCCAAGTTCTCTTATACGTCCACTTTCAAAGGAGACACGTATTCCGTGACGATGAACTCGTCCCGTTCGGGTCGTCAGGTCTACTGCCGCGTGACGGACAAGTTCGGAAACGTTGTGGCAACAAAGGTCGTCACTCTGTCGATGAAGGTGCGCATTGCGACCCAACCGAAGAGTGTGAGCGCGGCGAAAAACAAAACCGCCAAAACCACTGTGAAAGCGCAGGGCGAAGGGCTCAAGTACACGTGGTACTATAAGGACAAAGGAATGTCGAAGTTCAAAAAGACGACAGCCTTCAAGGGTTCTTCCTATTACATTTCCATGACCGCCGCAAGAAACGGACGTCAGGTTTATTGCAAGATCTCTGATAAATTCGGGAACACCGTCCAAACGAAAACCGTCACGCTGAAGATGAAATAAAGTCAAAAAAACAAAAGAAGCACGCAAAAGCGTGCTTCTTTTTCTTCCTTTGTTTCTTACAGTTCGCCTTCGTGCTTTGCGGCGTGTTTTTTCTCGGAGGTGAGGGCTTTTTCGCCGTCGAAGTACATGGCGACGAGTCCGAGGACGACCATCACCGTCGAGAGGTAGATGATGACGGGGAAGATCTGCTTTTGGATGAAGACGCAGATCGCGGTGGCAGTCTCACCGCCGAGGAAGAAGGCGGCAAGGTAGCCGAAGAAGGTCAGTCCGCCGGCAAAGAGACTGACGAAAATACCCCAGCCGAAGATCGTCTTTAGAACGGCGGCAATTTTCTTACATACTTGTTTCATTCTTTGCCTCCTTTACAGTCCGAGGATGGGAAGCCAACCCATCAGGATAAGAACCTGCAGGATAAACTGGGCGGCGACCCACCAGAGGTTGTTGTTGAAGGTCTTCGTGAAGTCGGATTCGGCAAGCGTCATTCCGGCGTACATCCCGAGACCCAACGGGGGGGTGATGCCGCACATGACGCCGCAGATGCAGGGGAGCATCGCGCCGACGAGCACGGGGTTACAGCCGACACCGGCAAGGACGGTGATGAAGGTCGTGCCGAAGATGACGACCAGCGACGAGCCGGGGACGACCATACCCATAAAGCAGGTGATCAGGCAGATGGCGATGACCGTGCCGAATTTACCGAAATTCCAGGCGGCGATGATCTCACCGAGCTCCTGCGCCACGTTGAGTTCCGCAAAGAGCGAGCCGATCATATAGCCGAAGACGCACACGCCGATGGCAGGGGCGATCGTCTTGACGCCGTCGGCGAACATCTTGGCGATGTTCTTTGGGGTGACGATCTTCTTGTCGCGAGCCGCAAAGACCGCGTAGATGGCGGAAATTCCGCCGACGAAGAGCAGCACGGAGGAGGAGAAGGCTTTCGCGCCCGCCGCCCCGAGACGCTCGGTGAAGAAGCCTTCCTTAAAGACTGCGTCGAGTATGAAGGGCAGAAGGATGATGACGGGCAGGAGGAGTCCGCGCCAGCCCTCGCGCAGGGTCGTGCGAAGGTCGGGCAGGTCTTCTTTCTTCATCGGAGCCACTTTGTAATATTTGCAGAAGCCCCAGACCATCAGGATGCGCTGGAGAATGAACCACAGAGAGATGCCCCAGAGGATGATCCAGAACTGTCCCTGCGAGACCTCCTCGCCGGTGAACGCGGCGAGTGCACCCATGGCGGCGACGATGTTCGAGGAAGGGGGGATCATATTGCCCATATAGCTTGCGTTGGACTCAATGTTCGCGGCCAGTTCCGCAGGGAAGCCCGAGCGCTTCATGGCAGGGATCGTGATCGCGCCCGTTGCCATGACGTTACCGGGGCCGGAGCCGGACAGCGCGCCCATAAAGGCGCTGCCGACCACGGCGGCGTAGCCCGCACCGCCGGAGAGGCGGCCGATGACGGAGAGGATGACGGCGATGCACGCGTCAATGATCTTCGTTTTCGTCAGAATGATCGACATCGACACAAAGGCGACCATCGAATACAAGAGTGAGGTGGAAAGTGCGTCGTTGATGTATCCCCAGACGTTGCCCCAGGTTCCCGTGATGGTGAGCAGCAACAGAAAACTGATGAAGACCGCCTCGTACACCGGGCGCTTCAAAAGCACGAACCAGAGCACGATCACCGCGAGCATCACGCCGAGATAAATAAGCGAAGAAGGCACTTCGTTCCCCTCCTTTCTTTCTGTTTTGGTTATA
>JAFQUW010000012.1 GCA_017408325.1 Clostridia bacterium
ACGCGACGTGCGCCGTGTTCCACCGTCACCGAAACGCCGCCCGCGATCGGCGCGATCCGCCGACGAGCCCCGTCCGGGTTCTCTGAAAGGCGGCTGGAATACAAAACTCCGTCCACCAAGGCACGCAGCACCAAGGGTTCCTGCGCCCCCTCGGGGGAAAACAACAACAGTCCGCCGTCCTCTCGCCAAAGAACGTTTATCCCTCCGTCGAGGCCGACCGTCATCGCCGCATTTTTCCCCGGGACGACAAAGGCACCGCACGAAAAATCGTCCGCCTCGATGGCACGGTTTGAGATCCGCGGACGCGGCGAAGAGAGCGGTCGGTCCGGTTTTGCGGCGCGGTGCACGATCCCCTCGCACGGAACGCGCTCCGACAAAAGCACCAGAGCTGCGGAAAGTGCGCTTTCGCGCAGGAACCTGCGTCGGAACACACCGGAAAACACCGCGTTTGCCGCCGCAACGACCGACATGCCCGCGTGGTGCGCAAAGGTGCTTTTCACTACGTCCGCACCGTTTTTCGAGACCTCGGCCGCCTCAAAAAAGCCATAGTCGCCGTAAAGACCGAGTTTTTTCAAACGCCCGAGATTGCCGACCGCTTCCTCTCCCAAGACCGGAAGCATCAAAAACGAAGAATAGGGGCTGATGACGTTTTCCCCGACCGAATCCGCCCGCAAGGCAAGTGAAGAAAGTCCGTTGGCGCGATACGGATAGTCCCCGATGGAATCCGAAGCAAAAAACGCGCTCTCACTGACGCCGAAGACCGCACCGAGCGGAGAAGGTACGGCCGCACGGCGTGCCTCGCTTGCAGCAAGGCAAAGTGCTTCGGACTCGAAACTTGCATGCGGCAAAGGCAAAAACAGTTGCGGCATAAAATACTCAAACGTCGTCCCCGAAAACGAAGCCGCACCGAGATGTCCCCCGCGCGAGATGAGCGGTCGGGAAAGGGCCGTCCAATGTTTGGTCGGGATCTGTCCGAGCGCGACGGCCAGATAACTCGTCAGGCGCGCCTCACTCATATACTGATCGTAATGAGACGGGTCAAAGGCATGTTTTTGTGCGTCGTAACCGATGGCAAACAGTTGTTCCTCGGGGCGATACAGCGCCTTCAGATTCCCTTCGTCGATGAGCATTTTCGTGCGTCTCTTCAGATCGCCAACCGTCTCCCCGCGCTCTTCGCATTCCGTGAGAAAACCGAGAAGGGCAAAAAGGCACGCTACAAAATTTCCGCAGTCGACCGAGGAGACGTAGGAATTCATCTTCTCCCCCGTTGTCAGATCGTACCAGTTGTAAAGCAATCCCCGCCATTTTTCCAGCCGTTCCACGCTTGAAAGACAGCGTTCGATCCGGATCAGTGCCTCGCCCGCCTCCAAAAGTCCGAAATCCACCGTCGCGCACAGACTGCAAAGATACAGACCGATATTCGTCGGCGAAGTGCGCATCGCACGCACGCGCACAGGCGCGACCGTCAAATGATCGGGCGGCAGATGGCGCGTCTCTTCTCCCACTTCCGACAAAAAGAAGCGACACTGATCGCAAGCGTACTGCGACAACGTTCCCTTTGCCTCTTCGGACAGCGGACTGTTCCCTTTGAACTTCCGCGACAGCAAGCTCGCACAAAACGGGTGCAAGACCGACAAGAGACCGACCGCGCGTGCGGCAGGGTGTGAAGCAAAACACAAAAGAAGTGCGCCGAGCGGCAGGCAGACAAAGCGTGCGCGAAGATAGTCAAGCAGACCCTCTCCCCGTGCGCGCGCACTCTCGGAAGCGGTCCTCCATTCCAGACGTTTTTTCTTGGAAACGCACATGCGCCACAAAGCGCGAAGAATCGCATCCGCATGCAGATACGCCTCAAAAAAGAGCGCGGAAAGATCGTAGAGAAGGTTCCACAACCGTTGCCACAACCCTGCGGAAACGGGGGAAAAGAATCGGTGCCACAATCCGCGCACGCGCCCGGTCAAGGCCAGATACGCGACGTCCACCAAAGCCGGAATGACGTAAGACAGCAATGCGGCAAGGCACAGAACCCCGCCAAAGGGAGCGGGCAAACACAGCGAAAGCAACAGAAGCGTTGCGCTCACGACGGGCACGAGTGCGCGGCGCAGATTGTCCCAGAGTGCGGTTCGGTAATAAAACGGGATCGGGTTGAAGCGACGTCGCCCCTTCCGGTCGCGCGAGAAGGGACCGGAGAAAAACAGTGCCTGCACGTCGCCGCGACACCAGCGGTGTTCGCGTTCGCTCTCGGCACGCGGAGAAGACGGCACTTCATCGAGAAGCACCACGTCCGTCGCCGCAGCACACGACAGTCGCGCTCCTTCCAAAAGATCGTGGCTGAGCACGCTTTCGTCGGCAAAGGCGTCCTGCAATACCGCCTCAAATGTAGGCAGATGAAACAGTCCCTTTCCGCAGTAATGTCCGCGGTTAAAGAGCGTCTGTGCGCGGTCGTACGCCGCTCCCGCGTAGGCCGTCATACCGCCTGCCCCCGTTTTCAGGACCGAAAAAGGACTTCTCACGGCACTCTCCGCACTCGGGATCACCCTCGGCTGCACGATGCCGTACCCGTGCGTCACCTGCGGCGTACCGCGCACCGTTTCCACGACGGGACGGTGAAGAGGATGTTCCAGGATGCCCACGAGTTCCTGGACGCAAAGCGGAGTCAGGACGGTGTCGGCGTCGAGTGTAAACACGTAGACCGTCTCTTTGGCACCCTCTTCGTCACCTGCACGGCAGACGATCTCCCCTCCCTTGCCCGACAAAAAGCGGGAGAGGGACAACAGCGCACCGCGCTTTCGTTCCCAACCGCTATACGTGCCGTCACTCTGTCTCGTGCGAGGTCGGGTGAAAAGGAGAAAACAGTCCTCACACTCACAGTTGAGCCGACGGATCCGCTCCGTTGCCGCCGAAAATAGGATCCCGTCGTCGGGGGCGTGTTCGTCTTTTTCCGCGCCCAGATCCATCAAGAGTGCAAAGCGAAGATGCTCCTCGCCGCGGGAAGGCACAAAAGAGGCGTAATACGCGCTCTTGAGTTTTTCGCAAAGATCGTCGATCTCTTCGACGGTGCGCACCATCGCGGTATAGACGACCATCGTCGCCGCCGTTTTCGGCAGACGGGGATATTGCACGCGCATCAGAGATCTCGGACGCACAAGACGGCCGAAAAGCGCGTCGAATAAACTCACCGCCGCGCTGTAAGCACCTTGTCCCGCCAGAAGAAAGCCGACGAGTGCCGCCGCACCGAGCGGATAGGCACCGGACAGAACCGCCGAAAAGACGCCGCCGAGCAAGAGTCCCGTTCCCGTCACAAGAAGACTGTAGATCCAACCGAAGTGCCCCGTTTCTTTCGGGAGGTATTCCCCGATATAGTCCCCGTTTTCACGGGCTTTTTTCAGAGCAGACGATGCGAGTCGCTGTGCGCTTTTGCCCTCTTTTTTCGCCCGACGCAGGATCAAATGACAGAGTCTTCTCCGTTGTTCGGCGGGCATCTTCGGATACGTCCCGCTCGGGTCAAGGCGCAACAGTTCCTCCAAGGGCGAATAGACCGAAAGCAAACTTTCAAGATCCAACCGCGCCCAAAGACGTGCCGTCTCAATGAGCGAGGAGACGTCCGAGTTTGTTTTCATTCGTTTCGTGAGTGCGCGGGCGACGGCAGCCAAAAGGGCGACGCGCACACACGAAAGCGTCTCGTGATCCGCACCGCGATCCGACAAAAAAGCAAAGATCCCCTCCGCATCCTCGCGGCTCACGGGAGAGGAGACCTCCGAAAAGAGCGCGTCGAACAGCACCAACAAACAGAGCGGGACCATCGCCCTCTCGCGCAAAAGACGGCCGAAGAGCTCCCGCAACAGCGCGGAATTGTCGTAGATCCACCGCTCGTGATCTTCCAGCATTCGGCCGCAGCGCACTTTTTCGGAAAGCACTCGCGACTGTTTGGATAATGCACGGCAGACCTCCTCAAACGCTCCCCGCGCGGCGTAGCGTCCCGAAAGAGACAGATCGCCTGCATGGCGATTCAAACTCTCTTTCAATGTAACGTGTTTCATAACACCTCCGAACGATCCTGTGAGAAATGACAAAGGCGGACGACGGGCATTTTTTAAAATGCCGCCGCCCGCCTTTTGTGCTCCGTCAGTCGCTACTCGTTAGCGGCTGCCCTTCAAGGAATTCTCGGCAGTTTCGATCATCTTTTTGACCATCTGACCGCCGATGGAGCCGGCCTGCTTTGCAGTGAGGTCACCGTTGTAACCCTGCTTGAGGCTCACGCCGACTTCGCTCGCCGCTTCCATCTTGAAACGGTTGAGAGCTTCCTTCGCGTCCGGAACAAGAGATTTGTTGGACATGTCGTTTCTCCTTAAGACTTTGTGTTACGAGAAAAGTCCGAAACAACTCTTGTACCGAACTTTTCGCGTCGGACTCCGATTGAGTCCACGAATATTGTGATACGCATCGTCCGGTTTTATCTGTGGAAATTTTTGGCGCAAAAAAACACCGGACCTCCACAAAAAAGTCCGGTGTATTTTTGATTGGTTCGATCAGTCGAGCTTCGGACCCGCTTCGACGAGAGCTTTGCCTTCGTCGTTGCCGGTGTACTTGTTGAAGTTCTTGATGAAGCGGGCGGCGAGATCTTTCGCCTTGGTATCCCACTCGGCGGAAGAAGCGTAGGTGTCGCGAGGATCGAGGATTCCGCTGTCCACGCCCGGAAGAGCGGTGGGAACTTCGAAATCGAAGTAGGGGATCTTCTTGGTATCGGCCTTCAGGATGGAGCCGTCGAGGATCGCGTCGATGATGCCGCGGGTATCCTTGATGGAGATGCGCTTGCCGGTGCCGTTCCAGCCGGTGTTGAC